>RFXW01000221.1 GCA_009921245.1 Candidatus Fonsibacter lacus
ACGCCTTCCGGCGCGCCGGGTCAATCTTGCGGTCGGATCCGCTGATCCGTTTGTTCATGCGCGCCCCCGTGATCAGGCATTCACATCAACAACAACCCGTCCTTTAACTTTGCCTGCCAAAATATCAGCCCCAACAGCTGGCACATCGGCAAGACCAATCTCGGTCGTCGCAGCGTCCAAATGCGCCTGCGGCAAATCACTCGCCAGCCGCGCCCATGCCGCCACCCGCCGATCATAGGAACACATCACCGAATCGACGCCAAGCAACGACACGCCCCGGATAATAAACGGGATAACGGTTGTCGGCAAATCGGCACCAGCCGCCAGCCCAACAGTGGCCACCGCACCCCCATATTTCATCTGGGCCAAGGCCCGGGCAAGAATGGTGCTGCCGACCGAATCGACACAGCCAGCCCATTGTTCCGATTCCAACGGCTTGCCAGCACCATCCAGCATCGCCGCCCTGTCGAGAACATCGCTGGCCCCCAAGCCGCGCAAATAGGCCGCGGTGTCAGCGCGCCCAGTTACCGCGGTCACGGCATAACCGCGCGCCGCCAGCAACGCCGTTGCGACCGACCCGACACCACCGGCTGCCCCAGTTACCAATACCGGGCCACGATCCGGCGTAATGCCAGCCGTTTCCAAAGCCAATACCGACAGCATCGCGGTCAAACCGGCGGTGCCAATCGCCATCGCCTGGCGGCAATCAAGGCCAGCGGCCAGCGGCACCAGCCAGTCGGCGCGGACCCGCGCAAATTGGGCATAGCCACCCCACCAGACCTCGCCAACACGCCAGCCGGTCAACACCACCAGATCACCCGGCTTGTACCGTGGGTCGGCGCTGCTGACCACTTCACCTGCAAAATCAATCCCCGGCACATGGGGATAGCTGCGTACCAGCCCCCCTTTACCAGACAGGCACAGCCCGTCTTTATAATTGACCGTCGAATAGCGAACCTTGACAAGCACATCGCCATCCGCTGGCAAATCGTCAACCGTCAAGCTGCTGACCGCATGATGGATCGTTTTGTCGTCATCGCGGGTCACCAT
>RFXW01000024.1 GCA_009921245.1 Candidatus Fonsibacter lacus
TTTGTGTATGCCTATGTTGGGGACGTGTCGGTGCTAACGGGTGGGCAAGCGCAAACGGTTGCCAAAAACCGCATGGCGATATTGGCCAATCAACACGACCATGTGGTGTTGGAACTGCCGGCGCAAAGTCGAGCCATTTTGGTGGCGGGTCAGCCATTGGGCGAGCCGATTGTGCAATACGGCCCGTTTGTGATGAACACCCGCGACGAGGTGATGCAAGCGGTACAAGACTACCAGCAAGGCGTGTTGGCGTAGGCCATGACGCTGGCCTACGCTGCCAAGGGCTTGGTGGGGTTGCTGACCCCACAGGGCAACACCACCGTGGAGCCCGAATGCGCCATGCTGTGGCCGCCAGGGTTTGGCCATATCAACGCCAGGCTGGTAAGCCAAGAGCCCAGCATTGAGGCGCGCCTGCGCGATTACTATCTGCATTTGGGTGAGACGCTGGCGCAGTTTGGCGCCGCGCCGGTGCAGGTGGTGGCCTCTACGTGCACCGGGGCGTCGTACCTGCTGGGTGCAGCCGACGAAGACGCATTGTTTGCCGAACTGGCGGCGCGTTGGCAACGCCCGGTTACGAATTCGGCGCTGGCCAGTGCGGCCGCGCTGCGCCAGTTGCAGGCCAAGCGTATTGGGTTGGTTTCACCTTACCCCGAGGGCTTAACCCAAGCCAGTGTGCGTTACTGGCAGGCGCGTGGCTTTGAGGTGGCGGCGCTGGCCATGGCCGAGCCAGAGGCGGCCGATGCCACATTTCACCCCATTTACAGCTTGGGTCATGCCCCGGCGTTACAGGCCCTGCAAAGCCTGCCCACGCAAGGGCTGGACGCGGTGTTGTTGCTGGGTACGGGCATGCCCACGCTGGCTGCCATGGCGGCGTATCCGCGTTGGGGGCAGGCGCCAGTGCTCTCTTGTTTGCTGGCGACGGTATGGCAGGCCACACAGCTGGTACCGGGGGCACACGTGCCCAGCGACGACGTGTTGACGTTGTTGGACCAAGGGCCATGGCGCGCCGCCAGTTTGGCGCTGGCCCAGAACACAAAGCAAGCGCACGTATGACCGCTCAAACTTTGGCCCAAAAATTGGTGGCACGCGCGGTTGGACGCGAGCACGTGGCCGTGGGCGAATTGGTGACTTGTGCCGTGGACTTGGCGATGTTTCACGACTCATCGGGGCCGCGGCGGCTTAAGCCTATGCTGGAAACTTTGGGTGCGTCGGTATGGGACCGGCAGCGCGTGGTGCTGGTAATGGACCACTACGTACCGGCACAAGACGATGATTCGCGCCGCATTGTGCAGCTGGCGCGCGATTGGGCGCGTGACCAGCGCCTGCCGCATGTGTACGACAGCCAAGGTATTTGCCACGTGGTGGTGCCGCAGCACGGGCATATTCGCCCCGGTATGTTCGCCGTGGGCGGTGACTCGCATTCGTGCACCGGTGGGGCGTTTGGTGCTTACATGTTTGGCATAGGCGCGACCGAAATGCTGGGGGTGGTGGTAACCGGCGAGATTTGGCTGCGTGTGCCCCGCACCATTCGCATGAATTGGCGTGGGCGCTTGGCTGCCGGGGTCAGCGCCAAAGACATGATGCTGCGCATGGTGACCGACTGGGGTATGAATGGCGGCGACTACCAAGCGGTGGAGTACGCGGGCGAGGCGGTACGTGCGTTGGGCATGGCCGAGCGGATGACGCTCTCGAACATGACCGCCGAACTAGGGGCGCAAGTGGGCTTGGTGGCGCCAGACGAAACCACCGCTGAGTGGCTGAAACAGACCGGAGTGACGCAGGGTTTGGAGCCAGCTGCATTGGCGCATTGGCAAACCGATGACCAAGCCGCATGCGACGACCACGCCTACGACGCCTCAGCGCTGGCGCCCATGGTTGCGGCACCGCATAGCCCGGCCAATGGCGACGTGGTTACCGCCTTTCACGGTGAGCCGATTCAGGTGGCCTACATCGGTGCCTGCACTGGCGCCAAGCTTGAGGATTTGCGTGCCGCGGCGCAGGTGTTGCGTGGGCAACGGGTGGCGCAGGGCGTGCAGTTGATGGTGGCGCCTGCCAGTGTGCGTGACATGGCATTGGCGCGTGAAGAAGGGGTGGCGCAGGTGCTTGACGAGGCTGGGGCGCAATGGCTGCCCAGCGCATGTGGGGCGTGCGCGGGTTACGGGCACACCATTGCGGGCGATGCACGGGTGATCTCCACCACCGCGCGCAACTTTAAAGGGCGCATGGGGTCGGCCCAGGCGCAGGTGTTTTTGGGGTCACCCTACACCGTGGCGGCCTCAGCGGTGCGTGGCCAAATCAGCGACCCCAGGCAGTGGTTGTCATGACGGTGCAGCGTCGCATATGGCGGGTGGGGGACAACATCGACACCGACGCCTTGGCGCCCGGCCATGCGATGAAAGGGGGCATTGACGGCATCAAGCCGTTTTGCCTTGAGGGCGTTCGGCCTGACTTTGCCAGTGGCGTGCAGCCGGGCGACGTGTTGGTGGCGGGGGCCAACTTTGGCATTGGTTCGTCGCGCGAGCAAGCCGCGGCGGTGTTGGTGGCCATGGGGTTGTACGCGGTGATTGCGCCGAGCTACAACGGTTTGTATTTTCGAAACGCCTTTAACGTGGGCTTGTTGTTGCTCACGTGCACGCAGGTGCATGGTTTGCAAGATGGGCAAACGCTTTGCATCAACGAAGACGTCACCCCATGGACGCTGCAAAGCCAGGGCCAAACGCCGGTCACTTGTGAAGCGGTGCCCGATTTTTTGTTGCGTCGGGTGCGCATGGGCGGTTTATTGAACGAGCTTAAGCATCGAATGGCAGGGGAGACCACAGATGAGCGTTGAGACGATTGATCCGGTGTCTTTGGCCGTGCTCAATGGGCGGCTGGAGCAAATCGCAGACGAGATGGACGCGACGCTGTACCGCAGCGCGTTTAATCCCATCATTGCCGAGGCGCACGACGCATGCCATGGACTTTATGACGCCCAAACCGGCGATACCTTGGTGCAAGGCAAATCGGGGCTGCCGGTTTTTGTGGGCGCCATGGCGTTTGCGGTGCGCGCAGCCATGGCTGCGGCAGCTGAACGTGGCGGCATGCAGCCCGGTGATGTGTGGTTGTTTAACGACCCCTACGAGGGTGGCACGCACGCCAACGATTTCAAACTGGTGAAGCCGATTTTTGAGGGCGACAAGCTGTTGTGTTTTGTGGCCTCGGCGGCGCATTGGCATGACGTGGGTGGCGCCGTACCAGGCAACTACAACCCAGCGGCCACCGAGTGTTGGCAAGAGGCGGTGCAAATCCCGCCGGTGCGGGTGATGGCAAACGGCGAACTCAACCCTGATGTACTGGCCGTTTTGCGCGCCAACACCCGCCTGCCCGACAGCATGTGGGGCGACCTCAATGGTCAGCTTGCGGCACTTGAACTTGGACAAAAGCGTTTGCAAGCGCTGTTTACTGATCAGGGCAGCGCGCGCGTGATGCAGGCTTTGGTGGCTCTGCGCGAGCGCGCCAACCGACTCATGAAAAGCCATATCTCGGCCTTGCCCGATGGCTTTTATCAATTCGACGACATACTGGACAACGACGGGGTACGCGACGAACCACTTACCGTGGCGCTGGACATGACGGTGAAGGGTGATCGGCTCACGCTTGACTTTTCGCGCACCGCGCCACAGTGCGCCGGGCCGGTCAACATCTCACGTGCAACGGCGGTGGCGGCTTGCTATGTGGCACTTAAGCATGTTTTTCCTGATGTGCCCGCCAACGCTGGGGTGCTGGATGCGGTGGATTTTGTGATGCCAGAAGGCTTGTTGATCACGGCGCAGCGACCCAGGCCGGTGGGGGGTTACACCGAAACCATTTTGCGCATGATTGACGTGGTGTTCAGCGCGGTGGCTCAGGCCAAACCGACGCAAGCGGTGGCGCAAGCCTACGGCACCATCAACGCCTTGTCGATTGCGGGCGTGCGCGGGGATGCAGCGCGCGCCGGTCAACGGTGGGTGATGTTTAGCTTTTTTGGTGGCGGTCACGGCGGCCACAGCGCAGGTGATGGTTTGAATCATGGCAACGCGCCGATATCAACCGCCACCATTCCACCTTTGGAAATTTTGGAGGCGGCCTACCCAGTGCGTTTCACGCAGTGGGCGTTGCGCCCGGATTCCGGCGGGCCGGGGCAGCACCGGGGCGGCTTGGGTGCGGTGTACGAAATCGAGCTGCTGGAGGAAACCGCTCAGGCGTTTATTTTTGGCGAGCGCGGGCGCGCCCAGCCCAAGGGCATTGCCGGTGGTGGCAACGCCGCCAGCAACCGCTTCAGTTATTGCAATCAAGGGGTGTGGCACACGCCACCCATGGCGTCCAAGATGGTAGGCATTGCCTTGCAGCGTGGTGATCGGGTACGACTGGAGACGCCCGGCGGCGGCGGCTTTGGCGACCCGGCCAAGCGCACCGCCGCAGCCTTGGCCCATGATGTCGAACAAGGCTATATCACGCAGGAGGGCGCATGAGCCAACCAGACATGGGCCAGGCGCTTACCGTTGGGGTAGACGTTGGCGGCACGTTCACCGATTTGTTTGTGCTTGACGAACACAGCGGCGAAGTTCGCATTGAAAAGGTTCCTTCAACCCGTGGCAACGAAGCCCAAGGGTTTATGCAAGGCATGCAGCGGGCGGTGCAAGGCAGTGACGACACGCAGGCCATGCAGCCGGTGCGTACCGTGGTGCACGGCACGACAGTGGGCACCAATGCGCTGCTGGAGCGTCGGGTGGCCGTGACCGGGGTGATCACCACCCGGGGGTTCCGCGATGTGCTGGAAATGCGTCGTCGTGACCGCCCGGCAACCTGGGGCTTGCGCGGCGATTTTGAGCCGGTGGTGGCACGCGCCAATCGGCTTGAGGTGGACGAGCGGGTGCTGGCCGATGGTCAGGTGCACACGCCGGTTGATTTGGCGCAGGTCGAGCAAGCCGCCCAACAGTTGCTGGCCCAAGGCTGCGAAGCGGTGTGCGTGTTCTTTATTAACGGCTACGCCAACCCCGAGAACGAGCAGGCGGCGGTGGCCCGCGTGCGCCAACTGTGGCCCAACCCATTTGTGACGGCGGCCACCGAGGTGCTGCCCGAGATTCGCGAGTACGAGCGGGCATCCACCGCCAGCCTCAACGCCAGTTTGCAGCCGGTGGTGGGGCGTTACTTGCAGCAACTCGACCACGATTTAAAAGGTCATGGCTTTGGCGGTGAACTGTTGATTGTGCAAAGCAACGGCGGTGTGATGTCACAGCAAACAGCCAGCGAACTGCCGGTTCGTACGGCCTTGTCGGGGCCAGCGGCAGGCGTCATGGCGTGCGCGGCGATTGCACAGGCAGCGGGTTATCCGAATGTGATCACCGGCGACATTGGCGGGACGTCGTTTGATGTGTCGTTGATTGCCCAAGGCCAAGCGGCATTGGCGGCTCAAACCAGTTTGGCTTTTGGCATGGTGGTGCGCTCGCCGATGATTCAAATCGAAACCATTGGCGCTGGCGGCGGCTCGATCGCCCGGGTGGACGCCGGCGGCATGTTGCAGGTGGGCCCGGCCTCGGCTGGCAGCAACCCTGGCCCGGCGTGCTACAACCGTGGCAACGATTTGCCCACAGTAACCGACGCCAACGTGGTGCTGGGCCGCATCAGCGCCGAGCGTCCTTTGGGTGGCGGTGCGTTGGGCACCTTGCGGCTTGATTTGGCGCAGCAAGCGATTGCCACGCACGTGGCCAAGCCGCTTGGCCTGGACGTTGAAGCAGCGGCCGAGGCGATTTTGACGGTGGCCAACGCCAAAATGGCCGGCGCCATGCGTTTGGTCTCGATTGAGCGGGGCCACGATCCGCGCACCTTTGTGTACATGCCGTTTGGTGGTGGCGGTGGGCTGCATGTGTGCGCCATGATGCAAGAGGTAGGCGTGGGCGGTGGACTGGTGCCGCGGTACCCTGGCGTGACATCGGCGCTGGGTTGTGTCATGGCCGACATGCGGCACGACCTGGTTAGCACGCTCAACCAAGCCCTTGGTGAGGTGGACTTTTCGTCGTTGGTGCAAAGTTTAGAAACCATGCGCCAGCGTTGCCAGCAGCGGCTGGATTCGGCCGGCGTGCCGTTTGCACAGGTGCGCGAGGAGGTGATGCTGGACATGCTGTACCAAGGTCAAACGCACACCCTGCAGGTGGTGGTACCGGCCGACCGGTTGCAGCACGATGCCGTGCGGGCAGCGTTTGAGCAAACCTACCGCGAAGCGTTTGGGCGCGTGCTGCAGGGGCCGCCGGTGCGTGTGCTGAACCTGCGCTACAGCCGTATTGGGGTGCGACCCAAGTTTGACTTGCAGGTGTTGGCCCCGCAAGGCCCAGGCAACAGCGAGCCGCTGGGCAGCCAATCGGTTTACGTGCAGGGGCAATGGGTGCAGGCGCAGCGTTACGCCAGGCTTGGGCTGCCCGTGGGTTTTACCGTGCAAGGGCCAGCCATTTTTGAGCAGGCCGACACCACGGTGTGGCTGGAGCCTGGTTACCAGGCCACGGTGGATGCACTGGGCAATTTGGTGTTGCAAAGGGTGGAGTCATGAGCGTTGCCTTGGTATTAATCGATTTACAGAACGACTTTTTGGCGCCGGACGGCGCCTATGCGCGCGGCGGTTGCGCCAGTCCCCAGGCGCAGGCCTTGCCCGCTCGCTTGCTGGCGTTGGCGCAGGCGGTGCGGCAGGCAGGTGGCATGGTGGTGGCCAGTCAGTTCACGCTTTGGCCCGATGCCAAGGGCGAACCCATGATTTCGCCACACCTTAAGCACCTGCGTCCGTTTTTGCGCGCCGGTGACTTTGCGCCAGGGTCCCAAGGGCAAGCGGTGGTACCCGTGTTGCAGCCGCTGATTGATATCTCCGTGCAAAAGGTGGCGTACTCGGCGTTTTTTAACACCCAACTCGACTGGGTGCTGCGCCGCGCCGGCATGCAGCAGGTGTGGGTAGGCGGCATCGTCACCAACGGTGGAGTGGCCAGCACCGTGCGCGACGCCCACATGCGAGATTACGTCACCCGGGTGCTGGCCGATGGCTGCGCCGCCTATGGCGACGCGGTGCACGAGGCGGCGTTGGCCGACATGGGTACCGTGGCCCGCGTGTGCACCATTGCGCAGGCCATGCAGCAGTTGCAAGCGGGGGTGGACCATGCTTGAGCCAAGCGTGCAGGTAAGCGCCGACTGGTCGGGCGACGTGCATGTGCCCGCGCTGGTGGTTGGTGCCGGCGCCTGTGGTTTAAGTGCGGCGCTGCACTTGCACGCGCGCGGTATCGAAACCCTGGTGCTGGAGCGCGACGCGCGCCCAGCCGGCTCAACCAGCCTGTCCTCGGGGTTTGTTCCAGCGGCCGGCACCTTGGCTCAGCAAGCCATGGGTGAAGAAGACAGCCCCGACTTGTTTGCACAAGACATTCAGGGCAAAGCGCATGGCCAAGCCGCGCCGCATTTGGTGCAGGCCTACACCCAGGCAATTGCACCCGCCATGGATTTTTTACAGCAACAACATGGCTTTGCGTGGCAGGTGTTGGACGGGTTTTTGTACCCTGGGCATAGCCGCAAACGCATGCACACTTTGCCGGAGCGCCGCGGCGAGGCCTTGGTGCAGCGCTTAGACAATTGCGTGCGTGGCTGCGACGTGGCGCTGCTGACCGACGCCCAAGCCCATCGATTGGTGGTGGATGAGCAGCAGCGCGTGCTTGGCGTGTGTGTGCGCCGCCCCGATGGCAGCGAGGAGCGCATTGGCTGCGATGCCATGCTGTTGGCGTGCAACGGCTACGGCGCGTCGGTGGCGTGGCTGCAGCGCTTTGTTCCCAATATGGTGAGCGCCACCTACGCCGGGCATGTGGGCAACGACGGCACCGCCGTGACCTGGGGTGAGGCATTGGGCGTGCCGCTGTGCGACATGGGGGCGTATCAGGGACACGGCTCGTGGGCGGTGCCGCATGGCAGTTTGGTGACGTGGGCCTTGATGATGGAAGGTGGGGTGCAAATCAACCGCCTGGGCCAGCGCTTTCACAACGAGAGTTTGGGCTACTCCGAGGCAGCGGTGCAGGTGTTGGCGCAGCCCGACGGCTTGGCGTGGTGTGTGTTTGACGCCGAGATTTTGCAAACCGCGCGCGGTTTTCCCGATTTTGTTGACGCCGAGTCGGCGGGTGCGGTGCTGCATGCGGGCGACGTGCAGCAGCTCGCGCAGCGCCTGGGCTGCCCGCCAGACAACTTGGCGGCCACCTTGCAAGCGGTGCAACCTGCGATCGTGGATACGTGGGGCCGACAGTTCAAGCGCGCGCTGCAGCCGCCGTACGCTGCGGTTAAGGTAACGGGTGCGTTGTTTCATACCCAAGGTGGTTTAGACGTTGACGCTACGTGCCGCGTGCGTGGCGGCACCGGTGGGCCGCTGCCCAATTGCTGGGCTGCGGGCGGCGCAGCGCGTGGTGTGTCCGGACCGGATGTAAGCGGCTATTTGTCGGGCAATGGGTTGCTAAGCGCGTTGGCCGGTGGCTATCTCGCCGCGCACGCCATGGCCGACGCGTTGGAGTAAAAGCACATGACACTGAAATCACGTTTGCTGCAGCCCCAGCCGCTGCTTTGTCCGGGTGTTTACGACCCGCTCAGTGCGCTGTTGGCACAACAAGCCGGGTTTGAGGGCTTGTATTTGTCGGGGGCCTCGATTGCCTACACCCAGCTCGGTCGCTCCGACATTGGGCTGACCACTTACACCGAGGTCAGTCAGGTATTGGCGCGTATCACCGAGCGTGTGCAATTGCCGGTGGTGGTCGACGCCGACACCGGCTTTGGTAACGCACTCAACACGCAGCGCACGGTGCGCGGACTTGAGCGTGCCGGCGCTGCCATGATTCAGCTTGAAGACCAAGACTTTCCCAAGCGGTGCGGGCACCTCAGTGGCAAGCGTTTGGTAAGCACGGCCGAAATGCAGGGCAAGCTGCACGCTGCGCTGGATGCCCGAGCCAACGACAACACACTGATATTGGCGCGCACCGACGCCTTGGCCGTGGAAGGCTGGGAGGCCACCATGGATCGAGCCGAGGCTTATGTGGCGTGTGGCGTGGACGCGTTGTTTATTGAGGCGCTGCGCGATCGCGAGCAATTGGCGCAAGCGGCGGCGCGTTTTGCGGGCCGTATCCCGTTGCTGGCCAATATGGTGGAGGGTGGCCAAACCCCCATCGTGCCCGCGCCCGAGCTTGGGAGCATGGGGTTTCGCTTGGTGATTTTTCCTGGCGGCACGGTGCGCGCCCTGGCTCACGCCTTGCAGGGTTACTACGCCAACTTGCAACAAAACCAAACCACCAGTGGCTGGCGTGACCGCATGTTGGATTTTGATCAATTGAACCAAGTGATCGGTACGCCAGAGCTGATGAGCTTGGGCGCCCAATACGCTGACCCCAGCGCCGGTTGAGAGGAGAAAGTTCGTTATGCCAGTGACGCAAATTACTTTGCTAAAAGGTTACAGCCCTGAGGTGCAAGCACGATTGGTGGCGCGGGTCTCGGCGGCGGTGCGGTCGGTGATTCCGGCGCCAGAGGCCGGCACCACCACCATGGTGCAAGAGGTGAGCACCTACCGGCGCGAGGGCAGGGTGTTTGCGCAAGGCAACCTTGCCCAAACCGACGCCAGTGCGGTGGTGCGTGCGTTTTTAGACGCCATGGAGGCGCGTGACTTGACCGCCGCCCAACGCTTTTTGGCGCCTGGGTTTGTTATGACGTTTCCTGGTGGTCAGCGATTCACCCGGCTTGAGCAACTCGTGGCATGGGCCAAGGGACGTTACCAGCGCGTGGGCAAAAGCTACGATCGGTACGAAGAGTGCTGGCGCGGCGACGACACCGTGGTGTACTGCAGCGGCTCGTTGCACGGTGTGTGGCCCAACGGTGAGGCGTTTGAGGGAATACGCTTTATTGATCGTTTTGTGGTGCAAGGTGAGCAGCTGCTGGAGCAGGACGTATGGAACGATTTGGCCGAGTCGCAGCGGGTTTGATTCAAAAAAAAAATATTCAAATCTAAAATAGTTTGGTAGTATCAAGTGGTTGAGGTCCCAGCGGACACGCCATGGATGCCTATACCGATTCACTAAGCGATCAAGAATCTCGCGCGCACGACGCCCACCATCAATCGTTGCGGCTGTGGCTGCGTTTGTTGTCGTGCACCGCGCACATTGAAGACCATATTCGGCAACGGTTGCGGCAAAAGTTTGGCACCTCATTGCCGCGCTTCGATTTGTTGGCGCAGCTTGAGCGTCACCCCAAGGGCATCAGCATGGGCGAGCTGTCGCGCCGCTTAATGGTGAGCGGGGGTAATGTTACGGCGCTGGTTGATCAACTCGAGGGCGAGGGCTTGGTGCAAAGGCACCACGCCCCAGACGACCGGCGCTCGATTCGGGTGGTGCTGACGCCAACGGGGCGGCGGCAGTTTGCGCGCATGGCGCGTGAGCACGAAGAGTGGGTGATGGAGTTATTTGACCAAGTTCAACCCGAGCGCTTGCAGCGGCTTTTTGAGCTGCTCGGTGAGCTCAAACAGAGCGTACGCCAAGGGGCTGGCGTGTCGCATCAGGAGTAAATCACGTGGCAGAGCGATCGTTTGCACAAGAGGTAGAAAAGCTCAAGCTTGGGCAGGGCGAGGTGTTTTCGGGCGAGGGCATTTTGGCCGTCACCAAAGCGCTGCTGGAATCGGGCGTGGCCTACGTGGCGGGCTACCAGGGAGCGCCCATTTCGCACCTCATGGACGTGTTGGCCGATGCGCAAGATATTTTGCAAGCGCATGGTGTGCATTTTGAAAACAGCGCCAGTGAAGCCACGGCCGCGGCCACATTGGCGGCGTCGGTGAACTACCCGTTGCGCGGGGTGGCCACCTTTAAATCGACGGTGGGCACCAACGTGGCCAGCGATGCCTTGGCCAACCTGGCCTCGGGTGGCGTCACAGGCGGGGCGTTGGTGGTGGTGGGTGAGGACTACGGCGAGGGCTCGTCCATCATGCAAGAGCGGACCCACGCGTTTGCCATGAAGTCGCAGATGTGGCTGCTTGATCCGCGCCCCAATTTGCCCAGTATTGTGCGCGCCGTCAAGATGGGTTTTGAGCTGTCTGAGGCCAGCCACACCCCGGTGATGTTGCAGCTTCGTATTCGCGCGTGCCATGTGCACGGCCAGTTTGTTGCCAGCGACAACCGCGCCAGTCCGTTCACGCTACAGCAAGCACTGGAGCAACCGCGGCGCGACACCAGTCGCATCGTGCTTCCGCCGGCAAGTTTTGAGCACGAACAAGAAAAAATCCACAGCCGCTGGCCGGCAGCGGTGGAGTTTATTCAAGCCAACCAGCTCAACGAAACGTTGGGGCCTAGCACCAGCGAGCTGGGCATTTTGGTGCAAGGTGGCAACTGCAACACGCTGCTGCGGGTGTTGCACACGTTGGGGCTGGCCGATGCCTTTGGTAACCCCGACCTTGCGGTGTACGTGATGAACGTGACCTACCCCATGGTCGATGAAGAGGTGTTGGCGTTTTGTCAGAACAAGCGCGCGGTGCTGTTGGTGGAAGAGGGGCAGCCCAACTTTATTGAACAAAATCTGCATAGCGTGCTGCGTCAGGCGGACTGTCAAACGCAAGTCCATGGCAAGGACATGCTGCCTGCGGCGGGCGAATACACCGCGGCTCAGGTGATGGCTGGCGTGCAAAAGTTTTTGCGCCAGCACCATGTCACGCCACCGATGGCCTACCAGCCGCCGGCACCGGTGTCCAACCCCGCCATGCAATTGGTGCAGGCCCGGCCGCCCGGTTTTTGCACCGGTTGCCCGGAGCGCCCCTTGTTTGCCGCCATGAAGCTGGTGCAGCGCGAGCTGGGTGAGCACCACATCAGCGCCGACATTGGCTGCCACTTGTTTTCAATTTTGCCGCCGTTTCATATTGGTAACACCACCATGGGTTACGGCTTGGGCACGGCCGGGGCCTCGGCGCTCAACGTCAGTGCCGGCAAGCGTGCCATCAGTGTGATGGGCGACGGTGGTTTTTGGCATAACGGGTTAACCAGTGGCATTGCCCACGCGGTATTCAACCGCAGCGACAACTTGACGATTGTGGTGGACAACAGTTACACCTCCGCCACCGGGGGTCAAGACATTCCCTCGTCGGTTGCCAGCAACCCCACGCGTAGCACCGGACACGCGATTGCTGACGCGGTCAAAGGTGTCGGCGTGCGCTGGGTGCGCACCATGCGGCGCACCTACGATGTGGCGGGCTTGCGTGACATGCTGCGTGAGGCGCTCACCACCTCTGAGGCTGGCCCCAAGGTGGTGATTGCACAATCTGAATGCATGCTCAACAAACAGCGGCGTGAGCGTCCAGCGCAGCGGGCGCGCTTGCGCCAAGGGCGGCGGGTGGTGCGTGAGCGTTTTGGCGTAGACGCAGAAACCTGCACGGGTGATCATTCGTGCATTCGCTTATCGGGGTGTCCATCGCTGACCGTTAAACCCAACCCTGACCCACTGCGCACCGATCCGGTGGCGCATGTGATCAACAGTTGCGTTGGCTGTGGCATGTGTGGTGAGGTTTCGCATGCGGCGGTGCTGTGCCCGTCGTTTTATCGCACGCGGATTGTGCAAAACCCCAGCTTGCCCGAGCGTGCGTGGTATGGCTTGCGCCGCTTGGTGTTGGGCGCTGCTCAGGGCGTGTTGGCCAAGCGTCGCGCCCGTTGGGCGTTTTAATCGTGGCGTCCAACACAAGCGAGCAGGCCAGGCCCATCACCATCGCCGTGCTCGCCATGGGTGGCGAGGGTGGCGGCGTGTTGGCCGATTGGCTGGTGGCCATGGCCGAGGGCAACGACTTTATTGCGCAAACCACCTCGGTGCCTGGGGTGGCGCAACGCACAGGCGCCACCGTGTACTACGTGGAGCTGTTTCCGGCTGCTGCCGCACGCCAAGCGGGCGCGCAGCCGGTGTTGGCCCTGATGCCGCTGCCGGGTGAGGTGGATGTGGTGTTGGCCTCTGAGTTGATGGAGGCTGCACGCGCCGTGCAGCGCGGGCTGGTAACCACCGCTCGCACCACCTTGGTGATGTCCACCCACCGTGTATACGCCATGACTGAAAAAACCGCCATGGGCGACGGACGTGTGGACTCCGCTCGGCTATGGGAGCTGGCCTCACAGGGTGCGCGTCAGGTGGTGGGCTTTGACATGGCTGAGGTGGCTCAGCAGCAAGGCAGCGTCATCAGCGCGGTGTTGTTTGGTGCCTTGGCGGCATCGGGGGCGTTGCCGTTTTCACGTCAAACCTACGAAGACACCATTCGTGCCGGCGGCATTGGCGTGCAGGCGAGTTTGGCGGCGTTCAACGCTGGCTACGCCATGGCCGAGCAACCGCCCCAGCCGCCGGGCGAGACCGATAAGCCGGTGCCCAACGCCACGCTGGCGGCAGGTGCGGCGGGACCCGACAAGCCCCAGGGCTTGGCCGCGCACGCCCAAGCCTGGGCCGACCGGGTGTGGGAGGCCTATCCGGCCGGTGCGCGACAAACGGTATGGGAGGGCCTGCGCCGATTGGTGGACTACCAAGACGTGGCCTATGCCGAGGCCTACCTCAGTCAACTCGATACGCTGCGCGAGGCGCTTGAGCCAACGCTGCTCGAGTCGGTGGCGCGCCATTTGGCGCTTTGGATGAGCTACGAAGATACCCCTAGGGTGGCCGACCTGAAACTGCGTCAAGCCCGTTGGGCGCGGGTGCGTGAAGAGGTGCAAGCGGCGCCGCACGAGGTGGTGGAGGTGTACGAATATTTGCACCCACGCTTTGAGGAGGTGTGCGACACCTTGCCCGCCGAGTGGGCTGCACGGATTGAGTCGAGCGCCTGGATGAGCGGTTTGCTCAAGCGCTTCACGCGTTCGGGTCGGGTACTGCACACCAACGCCTTGCATGGCTTTATGTTGCTGGCGGTGGTGGCCGCCATGCGCCGCTGGCGACGCCGTACCCGGCGCTACGCGCGCGAGCACGCCCATATGCACGCGTGGCTGCAGCGTATTCGCGGGCTGGCCAATGCATCGCCCGCGCTGGCCTTAGAGGTGGCCAATTGCCAAGGGCTGATCAAGGGCTACAGCGACACCCATGCCCGGGGTTGGGGCAACTTCACACGCATCATGGAGGTGCTGGATCAGGCGCCCACGCCGTTGCAACCGGATCAGCTCAAAGCGCTGCGCGAGGCCGCGCTGGCCGACGACTCCGGCAAGGCGTTGGATCAGGCGCTGCTGTCGTTGCGTTCGGGTAACACCGGCGGGCGCCACATGTCGGTATGACGCAGCATGGCCATCACACGCGTCATGGCGTCCAACCGGTAGGCCGCGCTTTCGCTGGGTTGGTACGAGAAAAAGCCTTGCCCCGTCTTTAGCCCAAGTTGTTGGTTGTGCATCATGCGCTCAATGATGTTGGGCGTGGCGTAGCGTTCGGCGCTGACGCTGGCGGCCAGTTCACGGCTGGCGTGGTACAGAATGTCCGCGCCGCCAAAGTCAATAAATTCCAGCACCCCCAAAGCCGCAAATCTCAGGCCCAGGCCGTAGCGTGTGGCAATGTCCATGTCTTGCGCGCTGATGATGCCCTCATCCACCATGCGTGCCGCCTCGTTCATCATCAAGGCCTGCAGCCTGGGCACCACGTAGCCCGGGGCTGGACCGCACACCACCGGCAGCTTGCCCATGGATTGCAGCAGCGCACGCGTGCGTTGCACCGCGTCGGTACTGGTGCCCGGGTGGGTGCTGATTTCCACCACCGGAATCAAAAACGCCGGGTTGAGCCAATGCATATTAAAAAACCGCTCCGGGCGGTGCACCAAGGGCGCCAGTTGGGTCACCAGGATGCTGCTGGTGGTAGACGTCAGAATGGTGTCGTCACGGCAGTGCTGGTTGCACAACTCGAGTGCGTCTTGTTTGGCTTGCAGTGTTTCGGTTACGCCTTCAAAAACCCAATCGGCGTCGGCCAAAATCTTGGGGGCTTGTGCGGCGTGGGCCCAGTGCACCCGTTGCGCCAAGGGTTGGGCAAAAGCCGCGTCAAAGGCGCCCAACTGGGCCAGCATGCCCATGTTGGCCAGCACTTCAGCGTGCCCTTGTTGTGCGAGGTTGGTTTGCGCTTCGGGCGTGCGTTGGCGCGCGTCAAGCACCGTGACCTTAATGTTGGCGTAGGCCAGCGCCGTGGCCAAGCCACGCCCCATACGGCCGGCACCCAGGGCCACCACATGCGGTGCGTGCGCCGCGGTCACGCCTGTGGCCCTTGCTCAAGCGCTGCGTGCACCGCCGCTTGGCTTTGGTTGGCCAGACCCAGGGCCTCCAGGGTGCGGGGTCCATGGCGCAGGTCTTGCCCCAAATACGCGCCCACCATCGCCAAAATACCGTGCGCCACCGGCGCCTGCACGCCCGCCCAGCGCGCGGTGGAGGCCAAAAGGGCCAGCCCCAGCATCACATCTTCGGTGATGTAGCGGTGCGTAAAGAGGTCGATGTGCTCCCGCCAGTCGCCCGATTTCACCAACTGTCGATGCGCGTCGCCATACATCCAGCGATCGTTTTGGTAGTGGTCGGCCAACGGGTAATGGGGTGCGCCATACCCCAGTGCTTCGCGCACCGCGATGCGCTCTTGATCAAGCGCATCGGTGACCGCACGCACCACCGGCTGCGTGCCTTCGTTGTGAATATCCCAACGCTCAAAATGCTGCAGCGGCGCGGCATTCATGATCATCAGCGGGGGGTGGATGACTGGCCCGGCGTTCATCAGCGCACCCGATAACGCGTTGCCGCAGGGGTGCACCGAGGCATAGGCCCGCTGGATCACCGCCATGGCATGGTCGGTTTGGGCCGCTGGGTAAACCCCAGTCGGTAGACGCACCGCACGTGCTGACACATTCACCGAAACCGCGTCGCGGCAGCGCGCCAAGTAGGGAAGGGTGCCGGTTTCTGCCCACGCCACGCGCGCTTGGTTGCCGGCGCTGCGCACCTGTTGCGCCATGGTGTAGCTGCCAAACGTGCCAGGGGCCAAAAACACCACTTGCCCGTCCACCAGGTGCGGCGCCAGGGCCTTGGCAATGTCGTCCTGGGCTATGGCGGGCGTAGGCAGCAGCAGCAACTCCGCGCCATGTACCGCTTGCCCTATGTCTTGGCACAGCGTTGGCAGTGGCACCCGGTGCTGACCTTGCGGGTCGGTTAAACCCAGCGTTGCAGCCTGGCGCAGTGGCTCAAAGGCCTCATGCTGACGGCGCCACCAAGTTACGTCGTGCCCTTGCAGCATCAGATCAGCGGCGGCGGCGTAACACCCGTGCCCTCCCCCTAAGATGGCCACACGCATGGGGAATATCCTTAAAAATTGAGTCAAAGTATTTTGAACTTGAAATGTTTACTTGTAAAGTATCGTGGTTGACGTAAGGCAGCGCCTGGCTCATTTGATCCAAGTGCTGGCGCAACAGCACAAAGGAATGCTATGAAAATCGTATGTGTAGGTGGCGGACCAGCAGGTTTGTACTTTGGCCTACTCATGAAAAAGCGCCACCCCGGGCACGAGGTGGTGGTGGTGGAGCGTAATCGCCCTTACGACACCTTTGGCTGGGGCGTGTTCAATCATTGGGATGACATCGCGGTCCACATCAACGGCGCCACGCACGTCTCCGGTGGCCATGGCTTTTGCGGTATCGGACGCAAGCGTTTGCTCAATATTCTTCAACGCCGTTGTGAAGAAGTCGGTGTGGAGTTGGTGTTTGAGACCGAAATTCCTGCCGACGAGGACATTGCCGCACGCCATGGTGCGGACTTGGTGATTGCCTGCGACGGGGTCAACTCGCGCATTCGTGAGCGATTTGCGGCCACCTATCAGCCCGATATCGACGTGCGCCACTGCCGCTTTGTGTGGTTGGGCACGCGTAAATTGTTTAAGGCGTTTACTTTCGCATTTGAGCAAACCGAGCATGGCTGGTTTCAGGCCCACGCTTATCAGTTTGACGGTGACACCTCAACCTTTATTGTTGAGTGCCCCGAAGAGGTATGGCAGGCGGCTGGGCTTGAGCACATGACACAAGAGCAAAGCATTGCGTACTGCGAAGGTATTTTTGCCAAGTACCTAGACAACAAGCCCCTGATGTCCAATGCCACCCATCTGCGTGGCTCGGCTATGTGGATCAAATTTCAACGTGTGATTTGCCAGCACTGGACCCACTGGGTTGAGCAAGCCAATGGGCGGCGTGTGCCTTATGTGCTCATGGGTGACGCGGCGCACACCGCGCACTTTTCAATTGGATCGGGCACCAAACTGGCCCTTGAAGACGCCATTGCCATGGCCGATGCGTTTGACACCTGGGGTCATCAAGCCACGCAACTGCCCGAGGTTTTAAAGCGATACGAAGACGAGCGCGCGCTTGAGGTGTTGAAAATCCAAAACGCCGCGCGTAACTCAACCGAGTGGTTTGAGCGGGTCGAGCGCTATGTGCACATGGACCCAGCCCAGCTGACCTACGCCGAAATGACCTGCGTCAGCGCGGAGGGGCGGATCACCCCTGGCTGTCCAGGGCTGTGGAACGAGGAGCAGATGCTGGCGTGGCAACGCATCACCGACTTTGTGCACCAGCAATCAGACGCCAAAATCGCGCTGCAATTGGGCCATGCCGGGCGTAAGGGCTCAACCCGCCGGGCCTGGGATGGCATTGATCAGCCGCTTGATACTTCGGCCAGCGGCGAGGCCAATTGGCCGTTGTTGGCGCCTTCGGCTGTGCCGTACATCGACGGTGTGAGTCAGGTCCCGGCGGTCATGACCGAGGCCGACATGGACGCGGTGTGTGCCGACTTTGAGCATGCCACGCGTTTGGGCGTACAGGCTG
The DNA here is from genome assembly GCA_009921245.1 of Candidatus Fonsibacter lacus. Taxonomy (GTDB): domain Bacteria; phylum Pseudomonadota; class Gammaproteobacteria; order Burkholderiales; family Burkholderiaceae_C; genus RS62. The sequence continues at coordinate 17,828 of RFXW01000024.1, forward strand.
GATTTGACTGGCTGGAGCTGCACTGCGCCCACGGCTACTTGCTCTCTGGCTTTATCTCGCCGCTCACCAACCGCCGCACCGATGCCTACGGCGGCACACTTGAGAACCGCTTGCGCTTTCCGTTGCGTGTCTTTGCCGCCATGCGTGCCATTTGGCCACAAGACAAGCCGATGTCGGTGCGTATTTCGGCCCACGACTGGGTGGAGGGCGGTATTACCCCAGACGACGCGGTGCAGATCGCCCGCGCCTTTAAGCAAGCGGGGGTGGACTTTGTCGATTGCTCCTCGGGGCAGGTTGACCGCCGCGAAAAGCCGGTGTACGGTCGCATGTTTCAAACGCCATTTGCCGACCGCATTCGAAACGAGGCAGGTGTGAAAACGATTGCCGTTGGCGCCATTTCGGAGGCTGATCACGTGAACAGCATCATTGCCGCAGGTCGCGCCGATTTATGCGCGGTGGCGCGTCCGCATTTGGCCAATCCAGCGTGGACGCTCACCGAAGCCGCTCGCATAGGCTACCAAGCTCAGGCGTGGCCCAAGCCCTACGCTTCGGCCAAGCGTCAGCTGGAAACTCAATTTGAGCGCGCCGTGGCACCAGCCGCGGTGGCGTCCCCCTTGTCTGTTACCAAGGCCCCGTCATGACCGAGTCCGCCCCATCTACCCGCCATCTGCCCGGCCAGCCGCATCAATTGCCCCGGCATAGGCATGCCATGGCCGCTTACCAAGGCGAGCACATTCATTGGCAGTGTCACAACGGCATTGCCACCGTAACCCTGGCGCGGCCGGAGCGCAAAAACCCTCTTACGTTTGAGTCTTACGCCGAGTTACGCGATCTATTTCGGGCGTTGGCTTACGCCGACGACGTGCACGTGGTGGTGCTCACGGGTGCGGGTGGTAATTTTTGCTCGGGTGGCGACGTGCACGACATCATTGGCCCGCTGACCCAGCTTGACATGCCTGGCCTGTTGGCTTTTACGCGCATGACCGGTGATGTCATCAAAGCCATGCGTGCCTGTCCGCAACCCATCATTGCCGCCATCGATGGCGTGTGCGCCGGCGCCGGGGCATTGCTTGCGTTGGGCTCGGATTTGCGTATGGGCACGGCGCGCAGCTCGGTGCATTTTTTGTTCAATAAGGTAGGACTGGCTGGCTGCGACATGGGTGCGTGCGCGTTGTTGCCCCGCGTCATCGGGCAGGGTCGCGCGGCTGAGTTGCTCTTTTTTGGCCGAGGCTTAAAAGGGGAAGAGGCTGAGCGCTGGGGCTTTTACAACCGTCTATGCGAGCCCGATGCGCTGGCCAGCGAGGCCCAGGGCTGGGCGCAGCGTTTGGTGCAAGGCCCAACCTTTGCCAACGGCATCACCAAAAAAATGTTGCACCAAGAATGGAACATGGGGGTCGACGAGGCCATCGAGGCTGAGGCCCAAGCGCAGGCCTTGTGCATGATGACGAATGACTTTCACCGTGCGTACCATGCGTTTGTGGCCAAGCAAACGCCGGTTTTTGAGGGCGATTGACATGACCGCAACGCCGGCACCCGTCAGTGCCATGTCGCAGGCCGGCATGGCGTTGCCATGGTTTGACGACGCGCACCGTACCCTCAAAACCGCGCTCGATGCCTGGGCCGCTGAGCACCTGAAGCACCACGAGCCCGAGGGTCGGGCTGCCGTTGATGCACGCTGCCAGCAGCTGGTGCAGCAATTGGGTCAGGCCGGTTGGCTGCGCCATGCCGTGGCCGGGCGCACCTGGGGCGGGGCTGCCGACGCCATTGATACCCGCAACTTGTGTCTGCTGCGCGAAACCCTGGCGTTTCACGATGGCCTGGCTGACTTTGCGTTTGCCATGCAGGGCCTGGGCAGTGGCACGCTGGCCATGTTCGGTGCGCCGGCACAACAGGCCGACTGGTTGCCGCGTGTGGCACAGGGTGAGGCGATTGCCGCCTTTGCCCTCAGCGAGCCGCAAGCGGGCTCAGACGTGGCGGCCATGGCGTGCCAAGCGGAGCCCGACGGTCAAGGGGGTTATCGCCTCAACGGCGAAAAAACCTGGATCTCAAACGGCGGCATTGCCGATTTCTACACGGTGTTTGCGGTTACAGAGCCCGGCGCGGGCGCCAAAGGCATCAGTGCCTTTGTGGTGCCGGCCAGTCAGCCGGGGTTGCACATTGCTCAACGTATCGACGTGGTGGCCCCGCATCCGCTGGCTACGTTGCGTTTTGACCAAGCACCGGTGGCAGCCAGCCAACGCATTGGCGCCGAGGGCGGTGGTTTTAAGCTGGCCATGGCCACCTTGGATGTATTTCGTACCTCAGTGGCTGCGGCTGCCCTGGGCTTTGGCCGGCGTGCGCTGCACGAGGCGCAACGTCAGGCCCGCGAGCGCAAGATGTTTGGCGGGCGTCTGGGCGACTTTCAGTTGACCCAAGCCAAGCTTGCCGACATGGCCACCGAGCTTGAAGCGGCGGCGCTTTTAACCTACCGCGCGGCATGGCTGCGTGATCAGGGCCAGCGTGTCACGCAAGAGGCGGCCATGGCAAAAATGTACGCCACCGAGGCCGCGCAACGCGCCATTGATGCGGCGGTGCAAATGCACGGCGGACGCGGCGTTACCAAGGGTGAGGTGGTGGAGTCGTTGTACCGAGAGATTCGGGCGCTGCGCATATACGAAGGCGCCACCGAGGTGCAGCAGCTCATCATTGCGCGCCAGTTGCTTAATGAGTCTAGGACTTAGTAT
>RFXW01000025.1 GCA_009921245.1 Candidatus Fonsibacter lacus
CCCTGATCAAGTGGACTTGGTGGTGCGCGTGGTGGAGCGCCCCACGGGCAACATTTCTTTGGGCGCGGCGTATTCGCAAGAAGAAAAAATATCGCTGGTGCTGGGGCTACAGCTTGAGAATGTGCTGGGCTCGGGGAACTTTTTGGGTTTGCAGCTAAATACCAGCAAGTACAACCGCACGTTCTCGCTTTCGCACACCGATCCGTACTTCACCCAAAATGGGATTTCCCGTACCGTTGACGTATACAGCCGAACGCAACGACCCTACGATTCGCAGCTTACCAACGCCAACACCAACTACAGCGTGGTTACCACCGGCGGTGCGCTGCGTTTTGGGTTGCCCTTTAGCGAAACCGATACCGTGTACGTAGGTTTAGGGGCGGAATCGATTCAAGTTAAAGATGGTGCGTCCTTGCCCGACGCCTACAGTGAGTTTCGCAACCTCTATGGTGCGCCTGCGGCGGGCTACCCGCTCACCGTTGGCTGGAGCCGCGATGGCCGTGACAGTTTTCTTGCGCCCACCGAAGGGCGGCTGCAGCGTGTGAATTTTGAGGCGGGTTTGGGCACCCGACTCGATTACCAGTTTCAACAGTACTGGCCTCTCACCAAAAAATACACCATCGCGCTCAACACCGAATTCGGTCTGGGCCAGGGCAGCGATGGTCGTCCACTGCCGATTTTTAAGAACTTTTATGGTGGAGGCCTTGGCTCGGTGCGCGGCTTTGAACAAGGCACGTTTGGTGGCAAATCCAAGGTCCAGGGGTCAGAAACCAACCTTCTGAATGTGGGCGGCGACCGCAAGGTTTTGGCGAATATGGAATTTATTACGCCGTTCCCGGGCGCAGGCACCGACCGCACGCTGCGTATGTTTGGGTTTGTTGACGTGGGGAACGTATATTGCACGGCAGGCGCTGGGGTGGATTGCCCCCCCACCGCCAACAAGTTGCGCGCATCGAGTGGCGTTGGGATCAGTTGGATTTCGCCGGTGGGGCCGCTGCGACTGGCGTGGGCCAAGCCGTTGGCCAAGCAAGACGGCGATAAAATGCAAACCCTGCAGTTTTCTATTGGAACGAGTTTTTAATGAAGCCTATCAACCTTGCGCGTGCAGTTGCCGTTGCGCTCAGCCTTGCGTGTGCCACCGGGGCTTGGGCGCAGTTCAAGGTGGGTTTTGTCAATACCGATCGCATCATTCGCGAATCGGATTTGGCCAAAGCGGCCGAGGCGAAACTCAAGGCCGAATTTGCTCAGCGGGAGCGCGCTTTGCGTGATTTGGCTGAAAAAGAGCGCCAGGCCAGGGTTCAGTACGACAAAGACCGGCTCACCTTAGCCGAGTCGGCCCGGTTGCAGCGCGAGCGCGGCATTGTGCAGATACGCCAAGACTTGGAGCGCAAGCAACGCGAGTTTCAAGAAGATTTGTCGCTGAGGCAAAACGAGGAGCTGCAAAAGCTGCTTGAGCAGGCGAACCGCGTGGTACGGGCGCTGGCCAAGGCTGAAAAGTACGACATGATTGTGCAAGAGGCGGTGTACATGGACGCCAAGCACGACATCACCGACCGCGTGTTAAGCGGCATGGTAGCGGGTGACAAGTAAGTTGCCATGAAGCCCGTTTGCTTGGGCGACATTGTGGCCGCTTTGGGCGGCGAGCTGCACGGCAGCGCCGACACCCCCATTGCCTCGCTGGCACCGGCGCATCGAGCCGCCGGTGGCGATCTCACCTTTTTTACTAACCGCAAATCAGCGGCGGATGTGGCCAGCACCCGCGCCTCGGCGGCGGTGTTGCCGCCGTCGCTGTTGCCGGCGTTGTCGGCAACCGATGCCTGTGCCATCGTGACCGATGACCCCTATGTGTACTACGCGCGCTTGAGTCAGTGGTGGTTTGCGCGAACCCAAGCGCCGATCGAGCCGGGTGTGCATCCCAGCGCTTACGTGGCGCCCGGGGTGGTGCTGCCGGCTACGGTCCATGTGGGGCCATTTGCAGTGATTGAGACGGGGGCCCAGGTGGGGGCACACGGTGTAATTGGGGCCCATTGCGTGCTTGGCGCACACGCCTTGTTGGGTGAGCGGGTGCATTTGGCGCCGCACGTCACGATTGGGGCGGGTTGCCAAGTGGGCGCGCGTGCTGTGCTGCACTCGGGTGTGGTGCTGGGTGCGGACGGATTTGGCTTTGCCGCAGACGGTGCGCACTGGGTCAAGATTGCGCAAATGGGGTCTGTGCGTGTTGGCGACGACGTTGAGCTTGGCGCCAATACCTGTGTCGATCGGGGCACGCTGGACGACACGGTATTGGGCAACGGCGTCAAGCTCGATAACTTGGTGCAAATTGGGCACAACGTACAGGTAGGCGACCACACCGCCATGGCTGGCTGTGTCGGCGTGGCCGGCAGCGCCGTGATTGGCGCGCGCTGCACCTTGGGGGGTGGCGCAATCGTGCTTGGCCACTTGACGCTGGCAGACGACGTGCATATTTCGGCGGCCAGCGTGGTCACGCGCTCCATACACCAGTCCGGTCGATACAGCGGCGTGTTTCCACTTGACGCGCACGAGGCATGGGAGAAGAACGCAGCAACCCTGCGACAATTGCACCGTTTGCGCGAGCGCATCAGGCGCGTCGAAGCACCGCCAAAGGATTGAACATGGACATTCATCAAATATTGCAAAAGCTCCCACACCGCTATCCTTTTTTGCTGGTGGACCGGGTGGAGCTACTAGAAAAAGGCGAGCGCATTGTGGCGCTTAAAAACGTCACCATGAACGAGCCTTTTTTTGGCGGACACTTTCCGCACCGCCCTGTCATGCCAGGCGTGTTGATGCTGGAGGCACTGGCACAGGCCGCGGCTTTGTTGGCCTTTGAAACCCTTGATGTGGTGCCCGACGATCAAACCGTGTACTACTTTGCCGGTATCGACGGGGCACGCTTTAAGCGGCCGGTTGAGCCGGGCGATCAATTGCGCCTTGAGGTTGCGCTGCAGCGCATGAAAGCAGGGATATTTAAATTTGCGGCGCTGGCACGAGTGGGCGATGAGGTTGCCGTTGAGGCCGAGTTGATGTGCACCATGCGGCGTATTGCCTAAGCCATGACCGCCCTGATTCACCCCACGGCCCTGGTTGCACCCGGCGCCGAGCTCGACACCGACGTGCGCGTTGGGCCGTACACCGTGATTGGATCCCATGTGCGCATTGGCGCGCGCACCGAGGTGGGGGCGCATTGTGTGCTGGATGGGCACACCACCATTGGGCCAGACAATCGCATTGCCTCGCACAACGTGTTGGGTTGCGCGCCGCAAGACGTGAAGTACGCGGGCGAGCCCTGCGAGCTTGTTATTGGTGCACGCAATCAAATTCGTGAGTTTTGCACCTTTAGCATTGGCTCGGCCACCGGTCGCGGGCGCACCGAACTGGGCGACGACAACTTCATCATGGCCTATGTTCATTTGGCGCATGACTGCGTGGTTGGTAGCCACACCATTTTTGCCAACAACAGCCAACTGGCGGGGCATGTCAGCGTGGGCGATTGGTGCGTGCTGGGCGGCTTTACCGTGGTGCGGCAGTTTTTGCGCATCGGGCCGCACGCCATGACCGCCATGAGCAGCTTGTTGTTTGCCGATGTACCGCCGTTTGTCATGACACAAGGCCAGCCCGCCGATGCCCGTGGGGTTAACAGCGTGGGACTCAAGCGCCGTGGGTTTAGCGAGCGCCGTGTGGCGGCGGTTAAAGCCATGCACCGTTTGCTCTACCGTGACGGCCTTACCCTACACGATGCCATGCTGCAGCTGCCGCAGGTGGCGGCCACCTACCCAGAGGCCCAGGCCGACGTGCAACTGATGCAGACATTTTTACAAGGGGTCGACGCGCGGCGCGGGATTGTGCGCTAGCGTCGTGGGCAGCGTGCGCGTAGGCTTGGTAACGGCTGAGGCCTCGGGCGATTGGTTGGCAGCCGACTTGTTGCGTCAGGCTGCGGCGCGGGCCACACCTTGGCAAGTACAAGGTATTGGTGGCGAGGTGCTTGAGTCGTTGGGCATGCAAACGTGGTGGTCGTCGCAGTCGCTTAATGTGCGTGGCTATGTGGAGGTGCTTCGGCATTACCGCCGCATCGTGAGCATGCGGCGCGCCTTGCTGCAACGCTTTTTGCGCGAGCCCCCGCAGGTATTTGTGGGCGTCGACGCCCCCGATTTCAACTTGCCCTTGGCCGCGCAACTGCGCCAAGCCGGGGTTCCCACGGTGCAATACGTGTGCCCGTCGGTTTGGGCCTGGCGTGCGCAGCGTTTGCACGCCATGCGCGAGGCGCTTGACCACGTGCTTTGTTTGTTTCCGTTTGAAGTCCCCATGCTCGAGCGGGCCGGGATCGCGGCAACATTTGTTGGGCATCCACTGGCTCAGCACCTGCCACCGCAGCCAGACCGCACGGCGGCGCGGCAGCACTTGGGGGTAGATGCCGCCAAGGGTGCCTGTGTCGCCTTGTTACCGGGTAGCCGGGTGTCAGAGGTGCAGCACTTGTTGCCGGTGATGCTGGCTGCCTTGCGACAAATCGCCAAGGCCCGGCCGGTGCAGGCTTGGCTGCCGGTGGCCCCTGCGGTTCACGCGCTGGTGTCTCAGGGTGTGCAGCGGTATGGCCAGGGGCTTAACGTAACCCTATGCCCAGGGCAGGCGCATCAGGTGCTCAGCGCCTGCGATGTGGCGTGCGTGGCCAGCGGCACCGCCACGCTGGAGGCGGCGTTGTGCCATGCACCAACTGTGGTTGCCTATCGTATGCCGCGGCTCAGCTGGTGGCTGACGCAGCGCAAGCGGTTGCAGCCCTGGGTGGCCTTGCCCAATATTTTGTTGCAGCGCGAGCTTTTTCCCGAACTTTTGCAAGACGCATGCACCGCCGATGCGTTGGCCCAAGCGGCCCTGGCTTGGCTTGACGACGAACCGGCACGGCACCGTATGCAGCATCTGGCGGCCACGCTGCATGGCCAGTTGCGCGCCCCTCACCCTGGCTTGGCGTATGAAGCGATCCAAAGCTTTGCCTAGCCACGCCACACAAGAAGGCTTTGCCTGGCACGCGCCGGGGCTGATTGCCGGCGTGGATGAAGCCGGGCGCGGCCCACTGGCTGGACCGGTGGTGGCCGCGGCGGTGATTTTGGATGATGAGCGTCCGATTGCTGGGGTCGACGACTCCAAGCGGCTTAGCGCCAAGCAGCGCGAGCGTTTGTTCGATGTCATCATGGGGCAGGCCTTGTGTGTGTCAATTGGGCAGGCTTCGGCGGCCGAGGTGGACGCCATCAACGTGTTGCAGGCGACCCTGTTGGCCATGCGTAGGGCCGTGGAAGGACTGCGTTTGGCCCCCATCAAGGTGTTGGTGGATGGCAACCAATTGCCGCGCTTGCCCATGCTGGCCGAGGCCGTGGTGGGTGGCGACGGCCGCGTGGCCTGTATTGCCGCCGCGTCAATTGTGGCCAAGGTCACGCGTGATCGCCTGATGACCGAACTTGATCAAACCCTGCCCGGTTACGGGTTTGCCCAACACAAAGGCTATGGTACGGCGCAGCACATGCAAGCGCTCAAGCGTTTGGGTGCCAGCGCACAGCATCGGCGCAGTTTTGCCCCAGTGGTTGAGGCCGATCGGGCAGCGCGGGCTTTGTCTGGGGTAGTGAAATGACCCAGACACCATGGCCGCGTATTGAGTCGATAAGTAACCCAGCGCTAAAGGTTTGGCGAAGGCTGCATGCGCACAGCGGTGCCTACCGCGAAGAGGGCGTGTGCTGGCTTGAAGGGGAGCACCTGATTCAGGCCGCTTTGGCGCGCGGTGTTGCGCTGCAGCGGGTGCTGTGGCAAGAGGGTGCGGCTGACTTGGACATTGCGCCGGACGTGCCGCAAGCGGTGATGGCAACCAGCCTGTGGCGTAGGGTCAGTCAACTCGATCAGCCCCCAAGGGTGGCGGCGCAAATGGCATGGCCCGGTCGGCTGTCGATACAGGCCAAGGCGGCCAGCGTGGTGCTCGACGCGGTGCAGGACCCGGGCAATGTGGGGTCGATTTTGCGCAGCGCGGCGGCGTTTGGGTACCAGCAAGTGATTGCCCTGCGCGGCACAGCGGCTTTGTGGTCACCCAAGGTGTTACGCGCCGGTATGGGGGCACATTTTTCGTTGCACTTGGTGGAAGACGTGCCGGCCAGTGCCTTGGAGCAGTTGCACCTGCCGCTTTTTGCGACCAGCTCGCACCGTGGGGATTGGCTGCACCAGTTGGCACCGTCTTGGCCGTGTGCATGGCTGATAGGCAACGAAGGCAGCGGCTTGGGCCCCGACGCCGCGCAACACGCAACGCGCTGGGTGCAGATTGCCCAACCTGGCGGGCAAGAATCGCTCAATGCGGCGGTGGCGGCGGCGATTTGCCTTTACAGCACGCGGCAGAATGCCCCCTAGGGTAACCCCGCATACGATATACTTGAGAGGTTTTGCCATCGAGGAGTGATTTGTGCTGTCGGACTTTCCCCAAGCGGTATTGGTTTTAGCAGACGGCACAGCATTTACGGGCATTTCAGTCGGTGCAGCGGGCAGCGCGGTGGGTGAGGTGGTGTTTAACACCGCGCTTACGGGCTACCAAGAAATTCTCACCGACCCCAGCTACGCCCAACAAATTGTGACGTTGACCTACCCCCACATTGGCAACGTGGGCAGCAACGACGAAGACGCCGAATCCGATCGCATCCACGCCGCAGGGCTGGTCATCAGAGACATGTCGCCGTTGGCGTCTAACTTTCGCAGCCAGACCTCGCTGGCGCAGTACCTTGGTCACCACGGCACCGTGGCGATTGCCGAGGTTGACACCCGGGCGCTGACGCGCCATTTGCGCACCCATGGCGTGCAAAACGGTTGTGTGTTGGGCCTTGAGCCCGGCCAAAGCGTTACCCCCGAGCTGATTCAACAAGCGCTTGGTCAGGCCCAGGGGGCGCCATCGATGGCCGGCGCCAATTTGGCTCAGGTGGTCAGCACCACCCAGCCCTATGCCTGGGACCAAGGCGAATGGCAGCTGGGTTTGGGGTTTGACACGCCGGCATCGTCGCGGTTTCATGTGGTGGCGATTGACTTGGGTGCCAAGCGCAACATTCTGCGCATGCTCGCCCAGCGCGGATGCCGGGTCACCGTGCTGCCAGCCAACAGCACCGTTGACGATGTGTGGGCGCAGCAACCTAATGGCGTGTTTTTGTCCAATGGGCCGGGCGACCCTGAGCCCTGCCATGCCGCAATTGAGGTGGCCAAGTCGGCCATGGCCAAGCGTATCCCATTGTTCGGAATTTGCCTGGGGCATCAAATCATGGCACTGGCCAGCGGCGCGAGCACCTACAAAATGAAATTCGGTCACCACGGCGCCAACCACCCGGTGCAAGAACTTGCAACCGGCAGGGTGGGCATCACCAGCCAAAACCATGGTTTTGCAGTGAATGCGCAAGGTATGCCAGCGCATCTGCGTGTGACCCACGTAAGCCTGTTTGACCAATCGGTGCAGGGCGTGGCCCGCACGGACGTGCCGGCCATTGGTTTTCAGGGGCATCCAGAGGCCTCGCCCGGGCCGCACGATGTTGGCTATGTTTTTGACCATTTTGTGGCCATGATGGAGGCCGCGTAATGCCTAAGCGCCAAGACCTGCAAACGATATTGATCATTGGCGCGGGGCCGATTGTGATCGGCCAAGCCTGTGAGTTCGATTACTCCGGCGTACAAGCGTGCCGGGCGCTAAGGGCTGAGGGGTATCGGGTGGTGCTGATCAACAGCAACCCGGCCACCATCATGACCGACCCACAAACGGCCGACGTTACCTACATTGAGCCCATTCAATGGCAAACGGTGGCGCGCATCATTGAAAAAGAAAGACCAGACGCCATCCTGCCAACCATGGGCGGGCAGACCGCGCTGAATTGCGCGCTGGATTTGTGGCGTCATGGGGTGCTTGACAAGTTTTCGGTGGAACTTATCGGGGCTCGCCCCGAGGCCATTGACAAGGCCGAGGACCGTTTGAAGTTTAAAGACGCGATGACCCGCATTGGCTTGGATTCGGCGCGCTCGGGCATTGCCCACAGCATGCAAGAAGCCTGGGATGTGCAAGCCACGGTTGGCTTTCCGGTGGTGATTCGACCCAGCTTTACGTTGGGCGGCACCGGCGGTGGCATTGCCTACAACGCCGAAGAATTTGAGGCCATATGCAAGCGCGGCTTGGAGGCATCGCCAACCAACGAGTTGCTGATTGAAGAGTCGTTGCTGGGTTGGAAAGAGTTTGAGATGGAGGTGGTGCGGGATCGTGCCGACAACTGCATCATTGTGTGTTCGATTGAAAACCTCGACCCCATGGGCGTGCACACCGGTGACTCGATCACGGTGGCCCCAGCGCAAACGCTGACCGACAAAGAGTACCAACGCATGCGCAACGCCAGTTTGGCGGTGCTGCGCGAAATTGGTGTGGATACGGGTGGCTCCAACGTGCAGTTCGCGGTGAACCCGCGTGACGGACGCATGATTGTGATTGAAATGAACCCGCGCGTGTCACGCTCCTCGGCGTTGGCGTCTAAAGCCACTGGCTTTCCGATTGCCAAGGTTGCGGCTAAATTGGCTGTGGGCTTTACCCTAGACGAACTGCGCAACGAGATCACGGGCGGCGCCACGCCGGCGAGTTTTGAGCCAAGCATTGACTACGTGGTGACCAAGGTGCCGCGGTTTGCCTTTGAAAAATTTCCTGGGGCCGATGCCCGTCTCACCACACAAATGAAGTCGGTGGGAGAGGTGATGGCCATTGGCCGAACCTTTGCCGAAAGCTTTCAAAAAGCGCTGCGCGGGTTGGAGGTTGGCGTAGACGGCATGAACGAAAAAACCGTTGATCGCGAGCTGCTTAAGCGCGAATTGGGTGAGCCTGGCCCCGAGCGAATCTGGTACGTGGGCGACGCCTTTGCCCAGGGCTGGACGGTTGATGAAGTGCATGCGCTAACCCGCATCGACCCTTGGTTTTTGGTTCAAATTCACGCCATTGTGCGCACCGAGCTTGAGCTTGAGCGCACCAATTTGGCGGCGCTTGACCGTCAGGCTTTGTTTCAACTCAAGCGTCAGGGCTTTGGCGATCGGCGATTGGCCAAACTGCTCAAAACCACCGAGCAGGCGGTGCGCGAGCGGCGGCACGCCGAGGGTATTCGACCGGTATTTAAACGGGTGGACACCTGCGCCGCTGAGTTCGCCACGCATACCGCGTACATGTACTCCACCTACGAAACGTGGTGCGAGGCCGAGCCCAGCGACAAGAAAAAAATCATGGTGCTCGGTGGCGGGCCCAACCGCATTGGACAGGGTATTGAGTTTGACTACTGCTGTGTGCATGCGGCCATGGCCATGCGCGAAGACGGCTACGAGACCATCATGGTCAACTGCAACCCCGAAACGGTCTCCACCGACTACGACACCTCAGACCGGCTGTACTTTGAGCCCCTCACCCTAGAAGACGTGCTTGAGGTGGTAGAAAAAGAAAAACCGGTGGGTGTGATCGTGCAGTATGGCGGTCAAACGCCACTCAAACTGGCGTTGGGGCTTGAGGCGGCAGGTGTGCCCATCATTGGCACCAGTCCAGACATGATCGATGCGGCCGAAGACCGTGAGCGTTTTCAGGGCTTGCTGCATGAATTGAATTTGCGTCAGCCGCCCAACGCCACCGCGCGCACCGAGGCCGAGGCGCTAACCAAGGCCGAGGCGCTGGGTTACCCCTTGGTGGTGCGGCCGAGCTACGTACTTGGCGGGCGCGCCATGGAAATCGTTCATGAACAACAAGACTTGGAGCGCTACATGCGCGAGGCGGTGCGGGTTTCCAACGACTCGCCGGTGTTGTTGGATCGATTTTTAAGCGACGCCATTGAGTGTGACGTTGATGCCTTGTGCGATGGCCAAGAGGTGTTCATCGGTGGTGTGATGGAACACATTGAGCAAGCAGGGGTGCACAGCGGGGATTCGGCGTGCTCCTTGCCACCGTACTACCTCAAGCCAGCGACTGTTGAGGAATTAAAGCGTCAAACCCGGGCCATGGCCAAAGCCTTGCAAGTGGTGGGGCTGATGAACGTGCAATTTGCCATACAAGAGCTTGAACAAGGGGACGTGATTTACGTGCTTGAGGTCAATCCCAGGGCCTCGCGCACGGTGCCTTTTGTCTCCAAGGCCACTGGTATCGCACTGGCCAAGGTGGCGGCGCGCTGCATGGCGGGTCAAACGCTGGCGCAGCAGGGCGTGACGCAAGAAGTCACGCCGCCGTATTTCAGTGTTAAAGAAGCGGTGTTTCCGTTTGTGAAATTCATTGGGGTGGACACCATTTTGGGACCCGAGATGAAGTCAACCGGTGAGGTGATGGGCATTGGTCACACCTTTGGTGAGGCGTTCATTAAGTCACAAATGGCAGCAGGCACACGCCTGCCGCAAGCCACCGATGAGGTTCGCACGGTGTTTGTATCGGTCAAAAACGACGACAAGCCGCGGGCCGTGGCGGTGGCGCGTTCGTTGGCTGCCATGGGGTTTGATTTGGTGGCCACGCGTGGCACAGCCATGGCGATTCAAGCCGCCGGTATTGCATGCGCCGAGGTGAACAAAGTTGCCGAGGGTCGGCCGCACGTGGTCGACATGATGAAGAACGGACAAATTTGTTTGGTGATCACCACCGTAGAAGAGCGGCGCAACGCCATCCATGACTCGCGACAAATTCGCACCACGGCGTTGCAGTGCCGGGTTCCCACCATTACCACGGTGGCTGGTGCAGAGGCGGCAGTTGAGGGCATGCAGCAAAGTGGCACGCTTGAGGTTCATAGCCTTCAGGCGCTGCATCAAACCCTTCCAGTGCGTCACTGAAGGCCGTGCCCCGCCCATGCGGGCATGGCTTGGGTTACACTTAAATATCAAACCGCTTTGGCCTGTGCCAAGGCGGTTTTCACTTGCGCAAATCACCTGAGGGGACCATGAGCACATTTCCTATGACCCGGCGCGGCGCCGACTTGTTGCGTGCCGAGCTCAGCCGCTTGAAAAGCGAAGACCGGCCTGCCGTGATCGCCGCGATTGCCGAAGCCAGAGCGCAAGGGGATTTAAGTGAAAACGCCGAATACGACGCCGCCAAGGATAGGCAGGGGTTTATTGAGGGGCGTATTGCTGAAATCGAGGGCAAGCTCTCCGCTGCGCAAATCATTGATCCTGCGGTTGTGCAAGCCGATGGGCGGGTGGTGTTTGGCGCCACGGTTGAGTTGGAAAATCTTGACGACTCCAGTTCGGTGACCTATCAAATCGTAGGCGAGGACGAGGCCGACCTTAAAGCTGGCCTCATCAACGTCAGCAGCCCAATTGCACGCGCCATGATTGGCAAAGAAGAGGGCGATACCGTTGAGGTGCAAACGCCCAGTGGCTTGCATCATTACGAGATCGTGGCGGTCAGCTACCGGTAGGTGCGGCGTGGCACGCTTGGTGACCTGGCTGGCTGCTTTATGGTGGGGTGGCACCACGGTTTTGGCGTTTGTCGTGCCCCCGGTGTTGTTTGGCACATTAAGTCAGCGCAGCGAGGCCGCCACGGTGGCGGCAACGTACTTTTCTATTCAGGCGGGTGCCTGCGTGGTGCTTGCGTTGGCTTGCATGTTGTGGGCGCCGCGCGGCGAGGGTCATCGCCGCTGGCAAAGCATATGCGGCATGGCGGTGGCAGCAGCCCTTTTTAACTGGGCGGTGGCTGGGCCCGCGTTGCAACAGCACGCAAGCAGCGGCACACTGTGGTGGCCCTTTACCGCGGCGCAGTGGCACGGGGTGGCCAGTAGCTTGGTGCTGTTGCAGTGGCTGGTGGCGGCGTGGACCTTGGCGCGGGCCATACGCGCGTTAACGCGGGCGCAAACCTAGGCGCGGTTTAGAGCCGCCTGCACCGTGTTGTGCAGCAGCATGGCGATGGTCATGGGGCCAACGCCGCCGGGCACCGGCGACAAATACCCCGCAACTTGCGCCACCTCTGGCGCAACGTCGCCGCATAACTTGCCCTGGGCGTTGCGGTTGATGCCCACATCCAACACCACCGCGCCGGGTTGAACCATGTCTTGGGTGATCAGGCCCGCTCGGCCCACCGCGGCCACCAACACGTCGGCCTGTCGGGTTTGCGCAGCCAAATTGGGCGTGCCACTGTGGCAGATGGTGACCGTGGCGTCGCGCGCCAGCAGCATCAAGGCCAGGGGTTTGCCCACAATGTGGCTGCGCCCCACCACCACGGCGTGCTTGCCGCGCAGCGATTGCATGCCATCGATGCTGTCCAGCATACGCATGCACCCGTGCGGTGTGCATGGCCAAAAACCCGGTTGACCCAGTAGCAGTGCGCCCGCGTTGGCCACGTGAAAACCGTCAACGTCTTTTGTGGGGTCAATGGCCGCCATCACCAGCGCTTCGTCTAACTGAGGTGGCAGCGGCAGCTGCACCAACACGCCGTGTACCAAGGGGTCTTGGTTGAGCTGCTCAATGTGTTGCAACAAGGCGTGTTGGGTGGTGTCGGCAGGAAGGTGCAGCAAGGTAGAAGCCATGCCAACCTCAGCACAGGCCTTTACCTTGTTTCGTACATACACCTGACTGGCTGGGTCGTCGCCCACCAGCAAAACGGCCAAGCCCGGCTTTACCCCGCCGCTGGCCAGATGCTTGGCAATGGTTTGGGTTAATTCATGGCGCACCGTTTGCGCCAGCGCCTTACCGTCGAGGGTTTGTGCCGTCATTGGCTAAGGCTTTACCGCGCAGCGGCGCCAGGCCCAAGGGCGACCTTGAGTAGGTCAGCCACGGTGTTGGCATTGAGTTTTTCCATGATGTTGGCGCGGTGCGCCTCAACGGTTTTGATGCTGATGTTCAGGTCGTCGGCAATTTGCTTATTGAGGCGACCCGCCACAATGCGCTCCAGCACCTGCGACTCGCGGCCTGTGAGCTTGGCCATTAGGGCGTCGCGCGAGGCCGCTTGCTGCGATTGGTCAAACGCGGTTTGGGCCGCTTCTAGCATGCGCGCCACAACATCCACCAGTTCGTCCTCGTTGAAGGGCTTTTGAATGAAGTCTTGGGCGCCTTTTTTCATCACATCCACCGCCATGGGCACATCGCCATGTCCGGTGATGAAGGCCAGTGGCAGCGGCGACTGACGCTCAATTAAGCGGTCTTGCAATTCGGGGCCACTCATGCCTGCCATGCGTATATCCACCAGCAAGCAAGCCACCTCGCGCGGGTCGAAGCGAGCCAAAAAGGTTTCTGCTGAATCGAAGCACCGCACGCGAAAATCTTTGCCTTCAAGCAGCCACTGCAGCGAGTCGCGCACCGCCTCGTCGTCGTCCACAACAAAGACCAAACCTTTCTTGGGCGCCATGCTCATCGCGTTTCACTTTCCTCAGAGATTGGTGGGGAACCCGGGGGCAAGGCCTCCGCGTTAGCCTGCAGGGGTAGCCACACCGTGAAACAACACCCGCACACTTGCTCTTTATTGTAGAGGTTGCGCACATGCAATCGACCGCCGTGCGACTCCACAATGCTGCGACACAGCTTAAGCCCCAGCCCCAAGCCCTCGGCCTTGGTGCTGAAAAAAGCCTCGTATACGCGGTCCAAGTCTTCGTTGGCGATGCCGCCGCCGGTGTCGCGCACCGAGAATTCCACCCCGTGTTGCTCGTCCAGCATGCGCGGGCGTACCGCCAGCTCAACCGAGCGCTGCGACACCGGCCGCTGCGCTTGTTGGATGGAGTCGGCCCCGTTTTTGATGAGGTTAATCAACACCTGCTCGATCAAAATGGGGTCAACCTGAATGTCGGGCAGGCGTGAGGCCACGTAGTGGTTCAGCCGCACGTTGTTGCGACGGGTGTCAATCTCAGCCAGCTCTAAGGCGTTGCTCACCAGTGTCTCAACCCGTGTGGCCACCCGTCGCGGTTCACTGCGGCGAACAAAGGCACGAATGCGGCTGATGATTTGCCCGGCGCGCTGCGCCTGATGGCTGGTTTTGCCTAAGACATTCAGCAAATCGTCGTTGGCAATCTTTTTGGCCTTGACCCTGGCCATCAAACCGTTGCAGTAGTTGCTGATGGCCGTGAGCGGCTGGTTGAGTTCGTGCGCCACCGACGACGCCATTTCGCCCATGGTGATCAAACGGCTGGCTGATTGCGCCTGATTCGCCTGCTGCTCGGCGAGTAACTGGGCGCGCCGGCGCTCGGTGATGTCGGTGGCAATGACAATTTGCGCCAAGCGCCCGTCCACCCAGGTTAGGTACCGTGAGCGAATTTCTAGCCAGCGATCCAGCGGCTGCATGTGCACCTCGGCGCTGCCGGTGCTGGATTCCACAATGGTGTGCGCGGGCAGTCCGGCCAAATCGTCGGCGTGCTCGGCGTCTTGCGCCACGCTTTGTGAATTCAGCTGGGCCTGCATCACCATGCGGTGATGACCGTTGGTGTCGTGGCCAAACCACTGTCGGTACATGCGGTTGGCGAACAGCAGTTCTTGGCTGCCTAGGTTGGACACAGAAACCGCTGCGTCCAGGCTTTCCAGCACGGTGGTGAAACGCTCGTGCGCAGCAAAAAGCTCCTCGCGAATACGCTTGGGTTCGGTGATGTCGGTGACCGAGGTCATCCAGCCGGTTTGTTCACCGGTTGGCGACACCAGCGGCGAGACGTACATACGAGTGAAAAAGGTTGAGCCGTCTTTGCGCTGCACGCGAATTTCTGATCCGGCCAAATTGTGACCTTGCAGCTCTTCTTTGAGCCGCGTCATGAGTTTGTTGCGGTCTTCCTTGGGCCAGTACGGAAAGGGCGGCAAGCAGCCCAACAGTTCGGCTTCACTCCAGCCGGTCATACGACAAAAGGCCGGGTTCACGTAGGTGATGCGCCCGGCCATGTCCAGTGCCCGCATACCGGTGGGCATGGAGTCTTCCATGGCTCGGCGAAAACTGGTTTCGGCCTGCAGCGCGTGCTGCGCCGCCATGCGTCGTCTGCTTTGCCGCCAGTTGCTCAGCAAAAACCAAACCGTGAGCGCGCTCAATATGCCGACCACCCAAATCATGGTTTCGGTGATCACCCCAGAGGAGACACGGTAGGCTTGACCCTGCACCATGATGCGTCCGCCCAGTGGCCCAAGCTCGGTGCGGTATTGCGACACCTGATAAGGCAGCGGCAGCCAGGCGGTGAGGTGGCGCTTGACTCGGGGCAGGTTACCGGCCAGTAGTTGGCCATCGGTGGTGGTGAGCGCCAAAGCCAGCCGAGGGCCCAGCTCGGGCGGGGTACCAAGGTAGCGCAGGGTTTCCAGGTCCAGCGCCGCGCGCAGCACGCCCACCACTTCACCATTTCGCTGGATCGGCGCCAACACCAACCACAACCCGCCGCCCAATGGGGCTGGGGTGTAGGTTGGGCTGAGCTTTTGGCGCAGCAAGGGCACCGACGCTTGGGTGAGCTCTTGTGCCACCGCACCCCAGGCCAGCGCCGACGGTGAGGTGTCGCGCGTCTCTAGCACGTGCTGCGCCTTGACCCTGAGGTTGGCATCCAACCACTGCACACCCACCAGTTCTTGGCTTTGCGCCAACAGGTCCGCCGCCTCAGATTTGAATGCGTTGGCTTGCAACGATTGCTCGCCCAGGCGCTGACTGGTGCGCATCAAATGCTCTTCCAGCGTAATCAGCCGCAGTCGCATGCGCTGTTGCGCGTACTCGACATCGCGGGTGACGGTTTCTTGCTCGCGCTCGATTTCTTCAAAGCGCAAAAACGTCATGGCCACCGCCACGGCGGATAAAAACAGCACCACCGTGATCAGCGGCCCGACACTCAGCAGGCGCTCCGGTGTGGCCAAGCGACGCACGCGGTGGCGAAGCGGCGGGCGCGGTCGTGGGGCGGCGGTTAGGGGGCTGCGTTTCATGGTGGGTTGCGGTGGAGTCTACGCGCTCGCCGGTGCCTGCGCACGTTGCTTTAGGCGGTGCATTTCATAATACAAAATGAAATGGCATATTTTGAAAAATTCCACAACAGTCGGCATAATCGGGCTATCCTCGCACAGCATATGACGATTGGAGACAACATGGGGAACACCAACGCGGATAAGGCTTTGGGACTGGCTGCAGCCGATGAAGTGCGCGAGTGGCAAGACGCGCTTTCGGCCGTCATCCAGCACGCTGGCCCCGAGCGCGCGCATGCATTGCTCGAGGAGCTGCTCGAGCACGCGCGGCAGCACAGCATCGACATGCCTTTTTCGGCCACCACGGGTTACGTCAACACCATTGAGCCCGAAGAAGAAGAGCGCTCGCCAGGGAACCTTGAACTTGAGGGGCGGCTGCGCGCATACATGCGCTGGAACGCCATGGCCATGGTGGTGAAGGCCAACCGCCTCAAGCCAGACGATGGCGGCGATTTGGGTGGGCACATCAGCTCCTTCGCGTCGCTGGCACACATGCTGGCCGCTGGCTTCAATCATTTTTGGCATGCCGACGACACCGATTCGGGTGGCACCCATGGCGGTGACCTTTTGTACGTGCAAGGCCATTCATCCCCTGGCATTTACGCACGGGCATTTTTAGAAGGACGCATCACCGAGGAGCAGTTGCTTAACTTTCGGCAAGAGGTGGCCGGCAAAGGCCTGTCAAGCTACCCGCACCCCAAACTGATGCCTGAGTTTTGGCAGTTTCCTACGGTCTCCATGGGGCTTGGCCCCATCATGGCTATTTATCAAGCGCGGTTCTTAAAGTATTTGCACGCGCGCGGCTTGGCCGATACCAGTCAGCGCAAGGTATGGGTGTTTTGTGGTGATGGCGAGATGGATGAACCCGAGTCGCTTGGGGCCATAGGCTTGGCGGCACGCGAAAAGCTCGACAACCTGGTGTTTGTGGTGAACTGCAACCTGCAACGCCTAGACGGCCCGGTACGCGGCAACGGCAAGATTGTGCAAGAGCTTGAGGGCGAGTTCAGGGGTGCCGGGTGGAACGTGATCAAACTGCTGTGGGGCAGCAACTGGGATCCGCTGCTTGCGCGTGACGTTTCTGGTGCGCTGCGTCGCATCATGATGGAGACCTTGGACGGGGACTACCAAGCCTTCAAGGCCAACGACGGCGCATTTGTGCGCGAGCACTTTTTTGGCAGAGACCCAGCCACGGCCGAGCTGGTGGCCAAAATGAGCGACGCCGATATTTGGAACCTGCGCCGCGGTGGACACGACGCGCAAAAGGTTTACGCCGCGTTTCACCGGGCCGCGCATACCCAAGGGCAGCCCACGGTGTTGTTGGTCAAGACGGTTAAGGGTTATGGCATGGGCAAAGCGGGTGAGGGGCGCAACATTGCGCACCAAGCCAAAAAGCTCACCGATGAGGACATTAAGTACTTTCGCGACCGCTTCAATATCCCCATCCCCGACAAAGACTTGCCCAGTGTGCCGTTTTACAAGCCCGCTGACGACACCCCCGAGATGCAGTATTTGCATGGCCGTCGCAAGGCCTTGGGTGGCTACTTGCCCAAGCGCCGCACGCATAGCGACGAGCGTTTTACGGTGCCTTCGCTTGACGCTTTTCAGGCGGTGCTCGAGCCCACCGCTGAGGGGCGTGAAATCAGCACCACCCAAGCCTATGTGCGCTGCCTCACGCAGTTGTTGCGCGACAAGGCACTGGGGCCGCGCGTGGTGCCGATTTTGGTGGACGAGGCACGCACCTTTGGCATGGAGGGGCTGTTTCGTCAAATTGGCATTTACAACCCCGAGGGGCAGAAGTACACGCCGCAGGACCGAAGCCAGGTGATGTACTACAAAGAAGACGCCGCCGGTCAAATTCTGCAAGAGGGCATCAACGAAGCGGGTGGCATGAGCAGTTGGATTGCGGCGGCTACCTCGTACAGCACCAGCAACCGCATCATGGTGCCGTTTTACATTTATTACTCCATGTTTGGCTTTCAGCGCATTGGCGATCTGGCGTGGGCCGCGGGCGACATGCAAGCGCGGGGCTTTTTGCTGGGGGGAACGTCGGGGCGCACCACGCTGAATGGTGAGGGGCTGCAGCACGAAGACGGACACAGCCACTTGTTCTCCGGCACCATTCCCAACTGCGTCAGCTACGACCCCAGCTTTGCGCACGAGGTGGCGGTGATTATTCAGCACGGCTTAAAACGCATGGTGGAGCAGCAAGAAAACGTTTTTTACTACCTGACCTTGCTCAACGAAAACTACGCCATGCCTGGCCTGCAACCTGGAACTGAAGAGGCCATTATTAAAGGCATGTACCTGTTGCAGCCCGGCGGCAAGGGCAAGCAACGCGTGCAGCTGCTGGGCAGCGGCAGCATTCTGCGTGAAAGCCTTGCCGCTCAGCAGCTGTTGGCCGACGATTGGAAAATTGCGGCCGATGTCTGGAGCTGCCCCAGCTTCACCGAATTGGCGCGCGACGGTCAGGCTGCGGAGCGCTGGAATTTGTTGCACCCGCTGGAACAGCCGCAGGTGCCTTTTGTGGCGCAACAGCTGGCTAAAAGCGCGGGGCCGGTCGTGGCCGCCACCGATTACGTGCGCGCCTACCCCGAGCAAATTCGTGCCTACTTGCCCAAAGGCCGCGGTTACCGCGTGTTGGGCACCGATGGCTTTGGACGCAGCGACTTTCGTGCCGCCTTGCGCTGCCATTTCGAAGTCAATCGCTACTACATTGTGTTGGCGGCGCTGCGCAGCTTGGCCGATGAGGGCACGATTGAAGTGGATCGGGTGGCACAAGCCATTGCGCGTTACAACATCGACCAAGAAAAAATTTATCCGCTGTACGCGTGATTGCAGGAGACGACGATGGCTGAGATTGAGGTGAAGGTACCTGACATAGGTGATTTTGCGGATGTTGGGGTGATTGAGTTGTTGGTTGGTGTGGGTGACCGGGTGTGACGGTGGAGTCGGACAAGGCGTCGATGGAGTTGCCGTCGAGTTCGGCTGGGGTGGTTAAGGCGCTGCGGGTGAAGGTTGGAGACCGGGTGAGCGAGGGCAGTGTGTTGTTGGTGCTGGAGGCTGAGGCTGCGGGTGGTGTGGCTGAGGTGGCTGGCAAAGGGCCTAAGGCGGCTGAGGCGCCGGCTGCTGCTGTTGCTGCGCCGGTCGCCGCGCCAGCGGTCGTTCCACCAACAACCGCCGCCGTGGCACCGGCGGCCGCGCCAGCAGCGGTACCTCAGCCGCCGGCGATCGCGTCGGAGTCGGTGGGCACATTGCCCTATGCCTCGCCGTCGGTGCGTGCGTTGGCGCGCGAGTTGGGTGTGCCATTGACCGAGGTCAAAGGCACCGGCAACAAAGGCCGAATCACGCCTGAAGATGTGCGCGCGTTTACGCGTGCGGTCATGGGCGGCACCGTTCAGACCCAAGCCCAGCAGGCCGCAGGCGGCGGCGGTGGTGCAGGGTTGGGGTTGTTGCCCTGGCCGCAGGTGGACTTTGCCAAGTTTGGTGCGGTCGAGCGCCAGCCGCTGGCGCGGATCAAAAAAATCTCTGCCGCCAATTTGCATCGCAACTGGGTCATGATCCCGCATGTCACCAACCACGAAGATGCCGACATCACCGACCTCGAGGCCTTCCGGTTGCAGGTGAACAAAGAAAACGAAAAAGCCGGCATCAAACTCACCATGTTGGCGTTCATGATGAAAGCGGCGGTGTCGGCGTTGCGCAAGTTTCCCGAATTCAACGCCAGTCTAGAAGGCGATGCGTTGGTGTTGAAGCGGTATTTTCATATTGGGTTTGCCGCCGATACGCCCAATGGTTTGATGGTGCCGGTGGTGCGAGACGTGGACCAAAAAGGGGTGATGCAAATCGCCCAAGAAACCAGTGAATTGGCCAAAAAAGCCCGCGACGGCAAACTTGCGCCAGGCGAGATGACCGGCGGCTGCTTCAGTATCAGCTCGTTGGGCGGCATTGGGGGCACTTACTTTACGCCCATCATCAACGCGCCCGAGGTCGCCATCATGGGTGTCTGCCGCAGCCAAACCCGACCGGTGTGGGATGGCCAACAGTTTGTTCCGCGCTTGATGTTGCCGCTCTCGCTCAGCTGGGATCACCGGGTGATCGACGGCGCGGCGGCGGCACGGTTCAACACCTATTTTGCGTCTTGCCTAAGCGACTTGCGCCGCATCGCGCTGTAAACCACACGGAGACGACGATGGCTGAGATTGAGGTGAAGGTACCTGACATAGGTGATTTTGCGGATGTTGGGGTGATTGAGTTGTTGGTTGGTGTGGGTGACCGGGT
>RFXW01000026.1 GCA_009921245.1 Candidatus Fonsibacter lacus
GTGCCCAGCGCTGGGCACAGCAGCGCGGCGCGGGGGCACGGGTGGCCGTGATTGACCAAGCCGACCTTTCTGCGGCCGCCCAGCAACTAAGCTTTGCCGCGTTGTACCAGCAGGCGTTGCAGCTCAGCGGTGCGTTGCAGGCGCATGGTGTGGAGCAGGGCGAGCGCGTGGCGATTGTGCTGCCCCAGCGCGCGGAAACGGCCGTGGCCTACATGGCGACCATGGGCATGGGTGCGGTTGCCATGCCGCTTTCGCAATTGTTTGGTGCCGACGCGCTGCGCTTTAGGCTGCAAGACAGCGCCGCCGTGGCGGTGCTTGCCGATGCCAGCACCTGGCCTGCAGTGGCTGCGGTGCTTGAAGACTGCCCCACGGTGCGGTTGGCGTTGGTGCTGGACGATACCCGTGCCACGGCTGGCCCAGGCGTGCACGTTGCCGCGTGGCAGCGCACGGTGGATCAGGCGCTGCCTGGAACGTGGATAGCGACCCGGGCCGATGACCCGGCGGTGTTGATCTACACCAGCGGCACCACCGGTAACCCCAAAGGGGCGCTGATACCGCACCGCGCCTTGTTGGGCAACCTAACCGGCTTTGTATGCAGCCAAAACTGGTTTGGCTTTGATCCGGTGCGTGGCACGTTACACGGCCCCGAAGGCCTGCCCGCCGAGCCACTTGTGCCCACCGTATTTTGGAGCCCCGCCGACTGGGCCTGGACCGGTGGGCTGATGGATGCGTTGTTGCCCACGCTGTATTTTGGGCGACCGATTGTGGCGTTTCGTGGGCGCTTTTCGGCGCAAGCAGCGTTTGAGCTGTTGCAACGCCACCGGGTGACGCACGCGTTTTTGTTTCCTACGGCGTTAAAAGCCATGATGAAGGCTTACCCCAACCCACGCCAACACATGACGCTGCATTTGCAAGCCATCATGAGCGCCGGCGAGGCGCTGGGCGATACCGTGTTTGGGTGGTGCGAGCAGGCGCTTGGGGTGACCCCCAACGAGATGTTTGGTCAAACAGAAATCAACTACATCGTGGGCAACTGCGCCATGAACGGAGCCCGCAGCGTGGTGGGTTGGCCGGCGCGCCCCGGCAGCATGGGGCGCGGCTACCCTGGGCATCGCGTGGCGGTGATTGACGAGCACAACCAACCATGCCCGCCGGGTGTGCCGGGTGAGGTGGCGGTGCACCGCTTGGACGTACACGGCCACCCCGACCCGGTGTTTTTTTTAGGCTATTGGCGCAACCCGCAAGCCACCGCGGCCAAGTACTCGGGCGACTGGTGCCGCACCGGTGACATGGCGGTGGCCGACGCCGAAGGCTACCTGTGGTATCACGGCCGGGCGGACGACATGTTTAAGTCAGCGGGCTATCGTATTGGCCCGAGCGAAATCGAAAACTGTCTGCTGGCCCACCCCGATGTGGCCAACGCGGCGGTGATACCCAAGCCCGACGCTGAGCGAGGTGCCGTGGTAAAGGCCTACGTGGTGCTGGCGGAGCACGCCCGGTCTGCCCGGCAAGCGGCCGCCGATGCAATGGCGTGGGATCGCGCTTTGCAGACCGCGTTGCAAGCATTGGTGAAAGACCGGCTGGCGCCTTACGAATACCCCAAAGAAATCGAGTGGATAGACGCCTTGCCCATGACCACCACGGGCAAGGTTCAGCGGCGGGTGCTGCGTGAGCGCGAGACGGCGTTGGCGCACAATACGACCTAGATTAGCCAACGCGGAGAGATTCAATTGGACAATGGCATGGCCGCGCTGGCGGTGTTGGTGGGGTATGGCTTGGGCTCGTTGGCGTTTGCCGTGCTGGTGAGCCGCGCCATGCGCTTGGCTGATCCGCGCAGTTACGGCAGTCAAAACCCGGGCGCCACCAACATGCTGCGCTCGGGTAGCAAGCTTGCCGCGCTACTCACCCTGCTGCTGGACGCGGCCAAAGGTGGCGTGGCGGTGTGGCTGGTGCAGGCGCTGGGCTGGGTACCGCCCTCAAGCAGCGCGCTGTATGCGGTGGGCTTGGCGGCGTTTTTGGGGCATCTGTACCCGGTGTTTTTTGGTTTTCGTGGCGGCAAGGGGGTGGCAACCGCCGCCGGCGTGTTGTTGGCGCTGCAGCCGGTGTTGGGGTTGGCCACCTTGGCCACGTTTGGTGTGATTTTGTTTTTCTCGCGCTACGTGTCACTGGCCTCCATGGTGGCGGCCGTGTTTGCGCCGTTTTATTTGCTGTTTGGCAACGGCGTGATGTGGCAGGTGCGGCCGCTGGCGGTGCTTGCCTTGGCCGTGATGGCGGGTTTGCTGGTGTGGCGGCACCGAACCAACATCGTGCGCTTGCTTGCCGGCACCGAGGGCCAGTTGGGTCGCCCGGATCGCAGCAAGCCAAGCGCGCGACGCTAGTCGCGAAAGTTATCGAAGCTCAACGGCAAGTCGTCAATTGTTTGCTTTACAAGCGCAATGGCGCTTTGTAAGTCGTCGCGCTTGGCGCCAGTTACGCGCACCGTATCGCCTTGCAAGGCCGCTTGAACCTTTAATTTGCTGCCCTTGATCGCTTGTTGAATTTTTTTGCCGGTTTCGGTTGGAATGCCACTGCGCACTGTGACGGCTTGCTTGACTTTGTCACCCCCTGCTTTTTCTACACTGCCGGGGTCTAGAAAGCGCACGTCAACCTGACGTTTGGTGAGTTTGTTGCGCAGCACATCCATGATTTGCTGCAGCTGAAAATCGGCGTCGCCGTGTAGCGTAATGGTTTGTTCATTGAGCTCAATTGCCGCAGCCGTGCCTTTAAAGTCAAAGCGCGTACCAATTTCGCGGGTGGTTTGGTCTACGGCGTTGCGCACTTCCACGGTATCGGGCTCGAGTTTGATGTCAAACGATGGCATACGGTCTCTCCTTTGCTGGGCTCCTGCGACAATGCCCCCATGTTAGGGTACAACCACGCTTCATTGCAGCCGCACAACGCGTTTGGCATTGCCGCGCGGGCGCGGGTGCTGGTGCCGGTGGACTCGGTGCAGGCCGTGCAGCACGCGCTGCAGCGCGCCGATTGGGCCGCCAACGGCTGGTTTGTGCTGGGTGGGGGCAGCAATTTGGTGCTCACTGGGGATGTGCCCGCCACGGTGCTCAAGGTTGAAATTGGTGGCCTGCGGGTGGTGGATGACACATCGCGCCATGTGGTGGTTGAGGCGGGCGCAGGCGTTGGGTGGCACGAACTGGTGCAGTGGACGCTGGCCCAAGGCTTGGGGGGGCTTGAAAATTTGGCCCTGATTCCAGGCACCGTGGGGGCGGCACCGGTACAAAACATAGGCGCGTATGGGGTGGAGTTGCAGGATCGATTCGATTCGCTCGACGCCATTGACCTGCGCACGGGCGAGCCGTTTACCCTGCAAGCGGCGCAATGTGGTTTTGGCTATCGGCACTCGGTGTTTAAGCGTGCGCCCAGCGACGCGCGCGATTTGGGGCTGAAGGGGGTGGCGCTGATCACCCGCGTGCGGTTGGCGTTGCCCAAGGCGTGGCGGCCAGAGTTGGGCTACCAAGATTTGCAGCGCAAGGTGCAAGAAACCGGCGTGACCCAGCCAACGGCGCAACAAATTGCCGATTGGGTGGTGGCGATACGCCAAGCCAAGTTACCCGACCCGGCGGTGTTGGGCAATGCGGGGAGTTTTTTTAAAAACCCCACGGTATCGCCCGAGCAATGCGCCGACATCATTGGCCGAGACCCTGGCGTGGTGCACTACGTGCTGCCCAATGGACAAATCAAGCTCGCGGCCGGTTGGTTGATCGACGCCTGTGGTTGGCGCGGCAAGGGCATTGGCAACGCGGCCGTGTACGAGCGCCAGGCGCTGGTGTTGGTCAACCGCGGCAGCGCCGAGCAGCCGGTGACCGGCGGTGAGGTCATGACGCTGGCGCGCGCCATTCAAACCAGCGTGTACGAGCGCTTTGGTATTCGGCTGGAGCCCGAACCCGAGGTGATTTAGTCGTTGGTGTTTTGGCTAAGGCGCAGCACGCTGGCGGCGTCGCTGCCGGCAAGTAAGCCGGTTTGAGCGTAGACGCCCAACTTGTCGCGGGTATCGGCCAGGTCGAGGTTACGCATGGTGAGTTGCCCGATGCGATCGGCTGGGCTGAAACTGGATTCGCCTTTTTCCATGGTGAGGCGCTCGGGCTGGTAGCTGAGGTTGGGCGATTCGGTGTTGAGAATGCTGTAGTCGTTGCCGCGACGCAGCTCCAGGGTGACCTCGCCTGTGATGGCGCGTGCCACCCAGCGTTGAGCGCTTTCGCGCAACATGATGGCTTGCGGATCGAACCAGCGCCCTTGGTACAACAGGCGCCCCAAACGGCGGCCGTTGTCTCGGTATTGCTCAATGGTGTCTTCGTTGTGAATACCGGTAACCAGGCGCTCGTAGGCAATAAACAGCAACGCCAAGCCTGGGGCTTCGTAAATGCCTCGACTCTTGGCCTCGATGATGCGGTTTTCAATTTGATCGCTCATGCCCAAGCCGTGCCGGCCACCGATACGGTTGGCCTGCAGCAGCAACGCCACCAGGTCGTCAAAGCGTTCTCCGTTCAGAGCCACCGGGCGGCCTTCTTCAAAGCGCACGCTCACCGTTTCTCGCGCCACGGCCACGTCGTCACGCCAAAACGCCACCCCCATGATGGGTTGCACGATATTTATGCCACTGTTGAGGTGCTCCAGGTCTTTGGCCTCGTGCGTGGCACCCAGCATGTTGGAGTCGGTGGAGTAGGCTTTTTCCGCCGACATTTTGTAGCCAAAGCCTGCGGCGTTCATGAACGCGCTCATTTCGGCGCGACCGCCAAGCTCATCAATGAATTGCTGGTCCAACCACGGCTTGTAGATTCGCAACGACGGGTTGGTGAGCAAGCCGTAGCGGTAAAAACGCTCGATGTCGTTGCCTTTAAAGGTGCTGCCATCGCCCCAAATGTGGACGTCGTCTTCTTTCATGGCCGCCACCAGCATGGTGCCGGTGACCGCACGACCCAGCGGGGTGGTGTTGAAATAAGTAAGTCCACCGGTGCTGATATGAAACGCGCCGCACTGCAACGCGGCCAGGCCCTCGGCCGCCAGTGGGGCGCGGCAATCCACCAACCGCGCGTGCTCGGCGCCATAGGCCATGGCCTGGCGCGGAATGGCGTCGTAGTCGGACTCGTCGGGTTGCCCCAAATGGGCGGTGTAGGCATAGGGGACAGCGCCTTTTTGGCGCATCCAAACCAATGCGGCGCTGGTGTCCAGCCCGCCGGAAAACGCAATGCCAACCTTTTGCCCGGTTGGCAGGGACTGCAAAATGGTGCCCATGGGGCGGTATTGTAGGTGGTGCCTTACACCACCGCATGGGGCGGCAGCCCCCCGGCATCAGTTGATGACAGGAACCACCCGAACGCGTAAGGTGCTGCCGGGGTCGTAGGGCATTTCAACTTCGTAACGGCGCCCGGCGTACTGGTACAACACGCGGTAGCCGCGTGTGCGGGTGCTGTAGGTGGTTTCTTCGCGGCAGTTTTGCACGGTGCGGGTTTCGGGCTGACCCGGACCTTCGATTCGGTCCCCCAGCGCCGCACCGCCAATGATGCCGATTGCCGTGGCCAGGGCACGGCCGTCACCGTTGCCCACTTGATTGCCCAGCGCGCCGCCAGCAATGGCGCCCATCACGGCCCCAGCACCCGACTTTTTACCGGCCACCGTAACTTGTTCGTTGGAACAAACCGATCGCGGTGTGGCCACCTGCTCCAAGATGGCGGTACTGGAGAGCACGGTGGCAACTTCGGTGACGTCGGCATGTGCTGGCAACAAGCCAGCAACGGGCATGGAAACAAGCAAAAACAGGCGACGCATGCGCATACAGAGACTCCTTAACGGGTTCAACCGATGTTTAACTTTACCCCCAGCAGGATGAACCGAGGCTGAATGCTGCCATTGCCGCGATAAGTTTGGGCAATGCACGACAATCGAGCCCATGATTCACCCCAATCCCCTCCGTTGATGCCGTTGCCCACCGACTTACCCGGCTGGCTGGCGCAGCTGCAGGCGGCGCACCCCAAAGCCATTGACATGGGGCTGGAGCGTGTGCAGGCCGTGTGGCAGCGTTTGCCCGCAAGCGCGCAGCCCATGCCGGTGGTGATCACGGTGGCGTCGAGCTGCGCCATGCTGGAGGCGATGTGCATGGCCGCGGGCTACCGAGTGGGGCTGTATACATCGCCGCATTTGGTGCGCTTTAACGAACGCTGCCGGGTGTTGGGCGCGGAAATCGATGACGCCACCTTGGTGCAGGCCATGCAGGTGGTGGAGCAAGCCAGGGGCAACGTGGCGCTGACTTTTTTTGAGCACACCACCCTTGCGGTTTGGCATGCGCTGCGGCAGATCGCGCTTGACGTGGTGATATTGGAAGTTGGTCTGGGTGGGCGGTTGGACGCGGTAAATGTGATTGACCCTGATGTCAGCCTGATCACAAGCATTGACGTGGATCACGCCGAGTGGCTGGGCGATACGCGCGAGCAAATCGGACGGGAAAAAGCCGGCATCATGCGCGCCGGTCGGGTGGTGGTGGTGGGTGACCCGGTGCCGCCAAGCAGCGTGGCTGAGCATGCCCAGCATATAGGGGCACAGGCCCGTTGGGTGGGGCGCGACTTTACCTATGGCGGTGATGGCCAGCAGTGGCAGTGGCGCGGGCACCAACGGCGCTTGGCGGGCTTGGCCTACCCGGCGCTGCGCGGCATCAACCAGTTGGTTAACGCCGGTGCGGTGTTGGCGGTGCTGGAGGCGCTGCACGATAGGCTGCCGGTGCCGGCGCAAGCGGTGCGTCAAGGACTCGCGCAAGTGGCGTTGGCGGGGCGTTTTCAGATGTTGCCGGGTCAACCGGCGTTGGTGTTGGACGTGGCACACAACCCGCACGCCGCCGCCGCATTGGCGCAAAATTTAGACGCCATGGGTTACTTTGCCAACACCTACGCTGTGTTTGGTGCCATGGCCGATAAAGACATTCGGGCCATGGTGCGCCATTTGTGCCCCATGGTGCAGCACTGGCTTTGCTGTGACCTGCCTGAAGCCCGCGCCGCCAGCGCCGCCGATTTGGCCGAGCATGTGCGCCAAACCGCCTCGGGGCAGGTGTTGGAGGTGAGTTGTCATGCCTCGCCGGTATTGGCGCTGGCGCAGGCCATGGCGGTGGCGCAACCCACTGATAGAATTTTGGTTTTCGGCTCGTTCGTTACAGTCGGTGAGGTGCTCAGAGCCGGTTTGCCGGCCTTGGCGGCGCCGCATGCGCCGGCCGATGCGGCAATTCCGCCGTCGCGCGGGGTGCTAACGCAAGGTTGATATGCTAAAAAAATGGTTGGGTGCCAAGCAATCGGCGCAGGCAAAGCCAGAGGAGTCGGTGGACGAGATGCGCCGGAGGGCGCAGCACCGTCTGATCGGCGCCGTGGTGCTGGTGGCCTTGGGGGTGGTGGGTTTTCCGCTGGTCTTTGACACCAACCCGCGTCCGCTGGATGTGGACATGCCGATTGTGATTCCCAACCCCAACGCCGTGCCGGCCCTGGCCTTGCCACCGGCAGTCACCGAGGCGCAGACCGATGGCGCGGCGCCAGTGACCGCAGCACCGGCCGAGAGCGTGGAGCCGAATCCGGCGGCTGGTGAGTCTGGTGTGCCGTTGGTGGCACCAAGCCAGCCGGCGCCGGCCCAAGTGCAGGCGCCAGCGCCCGCACAACAGACACCGGAGCCAGTTAAAGAAACCGCCTCCGATGCGCGGTGGGTGGTGCAGGTGGGCAGCTTTACCGATGCCGCCTCGGTGCGCCGCGTGCGCCAGCGCCTGGAGCGTGCCGGGCTCAAAACCTATACCCAAATCATTCGGCGCAACGGCAAGCGACTGACGCGGGTCCGTTTGGGGCCCTTTGATCAACAAGCCAAGGCCGATGCCGCCGCAGCGCGGGCGCGCGGGCTTGGGCTGGACGTTGAATTGTTGAGGCTGTAGGCGAATGTGCGGCATTGTGGGCACGCTGGCCCAAAGCCCGGTCAACCAATTGGTATACGACGCGTTGTTGCTGTTGCAACATCGCGGCCAAGATGCCGCCGGCATCGCCACGCACGATGGGCGTCACGTGTTTATGCACAAGGCCCAAGGCATGGTGCGCGATGTGTTTCGCACCCGCAACATGCGCGCCTTACCCGGTCACGTGGGTTTGGGGCAGGTGCGCTACCCCACCGCCGGCAACACACACAGTGAGGCCGAAGCGCAACCCTTTTATGTCAATGCACCTTATGGGTTGGTGCTGGCGCACAACGGCAACTTAACCAACGCGCAGGCGCTGCAGGCCGAGCTTTTTGGCGTGGATCATCGGCATATCAACACCTCCAGCGACACCGAGGTGTTGCTTAACGTGTTGGCGCACGAACTGGAGCAGGTGACCCGCGGCGGCACACTGCAGCCCGACGATGTGTTTGCCGCGGTGCGCGGTGTGCATCAGCGGGTGCGCGGCTCGTATGCGGTGATTGTGCTGATCGTGGGACACGGGTTGTTGGCTTTTCGCGACCCCCATGGCATTCGACCGCTGTGTTTTGGGCGTGATGGTGACGCCTTTATGGTGGCCAGTGAATCGGTGGCCCTAGAAGGCACGGGTCATGCCGTGGAGCGTGATGTGGCGCCAGGTGAGGCGGTGTTTTGCACCTTGCAAGGGCAGGTGCATACGGCGTTGTGTCATCCGGCGCCCAAGCGTATGCCGTGCTTGTTTGAATACGTTTACTTGGCGCGACCCGACTCGGTGTTGGACGGCATTTCGGTGTACCAAGCACGGCTGAACATGGGCGAGGCCTTGGCCAAGCGCGTGATCTCTACGGTGTCGCCTGATTTGATCGACGCGGTGGTTCCAATCCCCGAATCATCGCGCCCAAGCGCCATGCAATTGGCGCATCTGCTGGGCAAACCGTATCGCGAGGGGTTTGTTAAAAACCGCTACGTGGGGCGTACCTTCATCATGCCCGGGCAGGCCACGCGCAGGCGCTCGGTGCGGCAAAAGCTCAACGCTATTGGCGCCGAATTCGCCGGGCGGCGGGTGCTGTTGGTTGACGACTCGATTGTGCGCGGCACCACCAGCCAAGAAATTGTGCAAATGGCGCGCGAGGCCGGCGCCAAAAAGGTTTACCTGGCCAGTGCCGCACCGCCGGTGCGTTACCCCAACGTGTACGGGATTGACATGCCCAGCGCACATGAGCTGGTGGCGCACAACCGCTCGGTCGAGCAGGTGCGCGCGCACGTGGGCTGCGACGCCCTGATTTATCAAGATTTAAGCGCCATGCAGCAAGCCTTGCTGCGGCTAAACCCAAGCCTGGATGGCTTTGACGCGTCGTGTTTTGACGGCCGGTATTGCACCGGTGACGTGGACGACCAGGTGCTGGCCGCCATGCAAGCCGCGCGTCCGCAAGCCATGATTGAGCCCATTACATGACCCAGCTCCCACCCCGCTCGCCGCAAGGCCCCGATCAGGCAACCGACCTGCCCGAGGGTTTGCACCCTCAAACATTGGCGTTGCGCACGGCCATGCCGCGCAGCGCCTACGGTGAACACTCTGAGGCGTTGTACCTCACCAGCGGCTACGTGCAAGACAGTGCCGAGGCCGCAGCGGCTCGCTTTGCGGGCGACGAAGAAGGCTTTACCTACGCCCGCTACGGCAACCCCACGGTGGCCACCTTGGAGCACCGCCTTGCTGCCATGGAGGGCACCGAAGCCGCCATTGCCACAGCCAGTGGCATGTCGGCGATCTTGATGCTTTGCCTTGGACTGCTTAAGGCGGGCGATCACGTGGTGTGTTCACACTCTATGTTTGGTGCAACCGTCAAGTTACTGGGCTCGGATTTGGCGCGTTTTGGGGTGCAGTGCACGTTTGTGTCGCAAACCAATCCCGACGAGTGGGCCAAGGCGGTCACGCCGCATACCCGCTTGCTGTTTGCTGAAACACCCACCAACCCCTTGGGTGACGTGTGTGACATCGCGGCTTTGGCCGACATCGCGCATCGGGCCGGTGCGCTGCTGGCAGTAGACAACTGCTTTGTGACCCCGGCGCTGCAGCGCCCCGTGGACTGGGGGGCCGACGTGGTGGTGCACTCGGGCACCAAATACCTTGACGGTCAAGGGCGGGTCATGGCCGGTGCGCTTTGCACCACCCGAGCCTTGGTGCAAGACAAACTGCTGCCCATGTTGCGCAGCGGGGGCATGACGCTGGCGCCGTTTAATGCCTGGGTGGTGCTTAAGGGCCTAGAAACGCTGCAGCTGCGTTTGCAGGCGCAATCGGCGCAGGCCACGCAACTTGCGCAGTGGCTACAAAGCCAGCCAGGTGTGGCGCAGGTGCATTACACCGGTTTACCCACCCACCCGCAGCACGCTTTGGCCATGCGCCAGCAAAGCGGGCAGGGTGGCCCCATTGTGTCGTTTGATGTGCGCGCCGCCAGCCCCGAGCAAGCGCGTGAGCGAGCTTTTGCGGTGATCAACGCGTTGCGTGTGTTGTCACGCAGCACCAACATTGGCGACACCAAAACCCTGGTTACGCACCCCGCCAGCACCTCACACGGTCGCTTAAGCGAGGCCCAGCGACAAGCCGCGGGTGTGGGCCAGGGGCTGCTGCGTGTGGCCGTGGGGTTGGAGCACCTGGACGATATCAAAGCCGACTTGTTGCGCGGCTTGCCCAGCGCATGAGTGCGCCCATGGTGCGCACGCGGTTTGCGCCGTCGCCCACTGGGTTTATTCATTTGGGCAATGTGCGCTCGGCGCTTTACCCATGGGCCTACGCCAAGTCGCGTGGCGGGCAATTTATTTTGCGCATTGAAGACACCGACAGCGAGCGCTCCAGCCAAGAGGCGGTGGATGTGATCTTGCAAAGTTTGCAGTGGCTGGGCTTGCAGCCCGATGAAGGCCCGCATTACCAAATGCAACGCATGGCGCGTTACCGCGAGGTGCTTGAGCAACTCAAGGCCAGTGGCTGGGTGTACCCCTGCTACACCAGCGTGGCCGAACTTGACGCCATGCGCGAGCGCCAAATGGCCGCCAAGCAAAAGCCGCGTTACGACGGCACTTGGCGCCCTGAGCCGGGCAAAACACTGCCCGATGTGCCGCAAGGGGTGGCGCCGGTATGGCGCTTTGCCACGCCGCGCCAAGGCCGAGTGGGTTGGGAAGACAAGGTTAAGGGCCCGGTGCAGGTGGACAACGCCGAGCTTGACGATTTGGTGGTGGCGCGTGCCGACGGCACACCCACCTACAACTTTTGTGTGGTGGTGGACGACATCGACATGGCGATTACGCACGTGATTCGCGGTGACGACCACGTGAACAACACCCCGCGCCAATTGCACATATTTGCCGCGCTCAACGCCACAGCGCCAACCTACGCCCATTTGCCCACGGTGTTAAATGCCAACGGCGAGAAAATGAGCAAGCGGGGCGGCGCCAAGGCGGTTACCGCCTACCGTGACGAGGGCTTTCTGCCTGAGGCCATGGTGAATTACCTGGCTCGCTTGGGCTGGAGCCATGGCGACGACGAAATATTTAGCCGTGAGCAGTTGCTTGAGTGGTTTGATTTGGACCACTTGGGCCGCAGCGCCGCGCAATTTGACGAAGCCAAACTGCGCTGGGTGAATGCGCAACACATCAAGGGCTGCTCGGGTGCCGAGCTGGCAAAGGCGGTTGCGCCGCACCTACAGGTTTTGGGGCTGACGCCCGACGACCGCCTACCCGCGTTGTGCGAGTTGTTTAAAGATCGCTGCGACACCCTGGTGGCGTTGGCGCAGTGGCTTGGCCCCTACTACGCCGAGGTTACGCCCCAGCCGCAAGCCCTGGCCGAGCATGTGGTGCCGGCGGTGCAACCCGCTTTGGGGGCGTTGGCGGCGGCGTTGGCGCAGCTGGCCGATGACGACCGCTGGCAAGTGGAGCCCATTGGCCAAGCCATTAAAGCCACACTCACGGCGCATGGGCTGAAAATGCCCCAACTGGCCATGGCGGTGCGGGTGCTGGTGATGGGACAGGCGCAGTCGCCCTCGCTTGACCAGACCTTGGCGTTGCATCACGCGCACACGGTCAACGCACGCCTGATGGCTGGCGTTGAGGGCAAAAAAAGCGCGTTATAATTTGCGGCTTGCCGGTTATCAGCCGGCAGCGCGTGGGGGTATAGCTCAGCTGGGAGAGCGCTTGCATGGCATGCAAGAGGTCAGCGGTTCGATCCCGCTTACCTCCACCATCAGATCGTTATAATGCGATGCTTCGGTTTATCAGACCCTATCGTCTAGAGGCCTAGGACATCACCCTTTCACGGTGAGTACCGGGGTTCGAATCCCCGTAGGGTCGCCACTCGCGCGGAGTGGTAGTTCAGTTGGTTAGAATACCGGCCTGTCACGCCGGGGGTCGCGGGTTCGAGTCCCGTCCACTCCGCCATCGTTATGCATATCAGCCACCAGCAGCCACTGCTTGGTGGCTTTTTGTTGTCTTGGCCCTTTTCAGGCTCGCGCCCAGCGCTGGCGCACAAGCCGGCTGGGCATACAATCACAGGTAACTTTTCTCATGGGGTGTTTTGCTGCGCAAGCAGCAAAGCTGAGAGGCGCGGCGCGCCAACCCACTGAACCTGATCCAGGTCATGCTGGCGTAGGGATGGAGATTGCAAGTTGCCCTTGCCGCTTCCAGCCGTGCGTTCGGCGCTAATAAAGGAGCGGTGCAATGCGACAAGGTGTTTGGTTATTCGCGTGGCGTGCGGTGGTTTTAACCGCGGCGCTGGGGGCAAGTGGCGCGTCGTTGGCGCGCCCCACGCTGAATGTGTATACCTACGATTCATTTGCGTCATCGTACGGTCCCGGCCCAAAAATCAAAGCGAACTTTGAAAAAATTTGCGACTGTGTGTTGAATTGGGTTACCGCCGATTCATCGGGCGGCGTGCTTGCTAGGGTGCAGCTTGAGGGCGCCAAGACCCAAGCCGACGTGGTGCTGGGGCTGGATTTAAACCTCATGGAGCGCGCCAGGCAAACGGGGCTGCTGGCTGAGTCGGGCGTGGATACCGGCGTGGTGAACTTGCCCGGCGGTTGGCGCGACCCGGTTTTTGTGCCGTTTGATCATGGCTACTTTGCGTTTGTTTACGACGCCAATCGGCTCGCCAACCCACCACAGAGTTTGCAAGAGGTGGTGGACAACCCCAAGTTGCGCGTGATTTATCAGGACCCGCGCACCAGCACACCCGGCTTGGGGTTGCTGTTGTGGATGAAGGCGGTTTATGGTGACCAGGCTGCTGAGGCATGGGCCAAGCTGGCCACCCACACGGTTACGGTAACCAAGAGCTGGTACGAGGGCTACAGTTTGTTTTTAAAGGGTGAGGCCGACGTGGTGCTGAGCTACACCACATCACCCGCGTATCACGTGGTGGCCGAAGGCAAAACCAACTATCGCGCGGCGCTGGCGCGCGAGGGCTATTACCCACAGGTGGAGGTGGCGGCGATGCTGAAGAACGCACCCAATCGAGCCTTGGCGCAGCGTTTTATGCGCTTTGTGCTGGAGCCTGGTTTTCAAGGCGAGGTGGCGACTGGCAATTGGATGTTTCCAGTGGTGGATCAGGTTCAGCCGCTGCCTGCGGTGTTTGCCGAGTTACCCCAGCCTACACGGGTGCTGACGCTGCCGGCGTTGCGGGTGCAGGCGCAGCAGCGGGCGTGGCTTGCCGAGTGGCTTGAGGCAACCACACGCTGATGACCAAGGCCCAAGCCCTGGCGGATGCAGCTGTGCGGCTGGCGCCGGCGCTGCTGGGCGTGGGGCTGTTTGTGCTGGTGGGGTTGGCCAGTGTGGCGGCGCTGTGGCGGCAGGCCGACGTAACGCAATGGGCCGGGTATTTGGCGCAGCCCTATTTGTGGCGCTTGGTGCGGTTCTCGCTGTGGCAGGCGCTGCTGAGCAGTGGCGTGAGCTTGTTGCTGGCGGTGGCGGTGGCGTCGTGCCTGTGCCATCGCAATTTTTGGGGTAAGCAGGCGTTACTTCAGGGCTTTGCCCTGTCCATGGTGGTTCCCACGCTGGTGGCGGTGTTGGGCATTGTGGTGGTGTATGGGCGCTCGGGCTGGCTGAATCAGTGGTTTGGATTGGAGCTGCCGCTTTACGGCTTGTTGGGTATTGTGTTGGCCCATGTGTTTTTTAATATGCCGCTGGCGGTTCGGTTGCTGCTGCAAGGTTACGCGCTGATTCCGGGCGGGCAGTGGCGCTTGGCGTCCCAGCTTGGGTTTGGCCGGTGGGCTGCGTTTTGGTTGATTGAGTGGCCCTATGTGCGCCGCGTGTTGCCCGGGGCATTTGTGCTGGTTTTTATGTTGTGCTTTTCCAGCTTTGCGGTGGTGTTGAGTTTGGGCGGCGGGCCGCGATCGAGCACGCTGGAGGTGGCCATTTATCAGGCGCTGCGCTTTGACTTTGACATCGGTCGGGCAACGTTTTTGTCGTTGCTGCAAATGCTGATTTGCGGGGTGATGGCGGCGCTGGTGTACCGGTTAAGTACGCCGCCGCCGCTTGACGTTAGCCTGTGGCCACGGCGCGTGCCTGGGTTACGCGACTCGGGTTGGGCACGCACGCTCGACGGCGCGGCGCTGACGCTTGCCTTGCTGTGGGTGGTGCCACCTTTTTTGGCCATTTTGGGCCCGGTGGGGTCGCCCACGTTCATGGCAACGTTGTGGGCCCCGGCCACCTGGCGTGCGGTGGGGGTGTCGTTGTCGCTGGCGGTGCCGGCGGCTTTGTTAAGCGTGGCGCTGGGTTTGGCTTTTGCGGTGGGCGCGCGTGCCGCCATGGAGCGACCGGGTTGGGCGTGGTTGCCTCAACAGCTTGAGCAGTTGGGCAATTGGATTTTGGTGATGCCAGCGTTGGTGCTGGCCACGGGCTTGTTTTTGTTGTTAAGAGACGCGGGCTGGAGCGCGGTACCTAACCACGCCATTGTGGTGTGGGTGAACGCGGTGATGGCGCTGCCTTTTGTGTTGCGTGCGTTGTTGCCAGCGGTGTATCAATACGAAAAACGCTACCGAAGGCTGTATCAAAGCCTGGGCGTGCGTGGCTGGACGCGCGTGCTGCGCGATTGGCCGTTGCTGAGGCGCAGCGTGGCACAGGCTTTGGGCTACGCCATGCTGCTGTCGTTGGGTGACATGGGGGTGATTGCATTGTTTGGCAGTCAGGGGCTGGTCTCGTTGCCGCTGTATTTGTATCAACTGATCGGTACCTATCGGTTGCAAGAGGGCGCCAGTGTGGCGGTGCTGTTGGTGCTGCTGTGTGCTTTGCTTTTTATGGCGTGCACGCGCGGTATTGGCGGGCCAGCACCCAAGGTGGGGGTGGGGCATGCTTGAATTTGACCTGCGCTACGCATGGCGTGATTTTTCGGCGCACTACGTTGCGCAACTGGCCCCGGGTATGACCACGGTGTTGGGTGGCAGCGGTGAGGGCAAAAGCACCTTGCTGCATTTGTTGGGCGGCTACTGGCGTGGTCAAGGGCGGGTGAGGTTTAACGGGCGCGACGTGGGTTGCTTGCCGCCGCATGAGCGCCCCATGACCATGTTGTTTCAAAGTGACAATTTATTGCCCCAGCTCACGGTGTGGCAAAACGTGGCGGTGGGTTTGACCCCTTCCATGAAGCTCAACCCTGAGCAGCGTGCGCGTGTGCAGTGGGCGCTTGAGCAAACCCAGCTGCAAGCCAAGCAGCAGGTGCTGCCGCAGGTTTTGTCTGGCGGGCAGGCGCAGCGTGTGGCGATTGCCAGGGTGCTGGTGAGACGGCAGCCGATTTTGTTGTTGGACGAGCCCTTTGGTGCGCTCGACCCCAACTTGCGCCAAGAGATGTTGCGTTTGGTGTTGGAGATCACGCAACGCCTGGGGCTGACAACGCTGTTGGTGTCGCATTGGCCGCAAGAGGCGTTGACGCTGGGTGGGCACGCGCTGTTGATTGAGCAAGGCGCGGTGCGCGCGCAGGATTCGGTGGAGGTGTTGCGCCAGACGCCACCGCCGCCGGCGTGGGTGAACTATTGGGGCTCCGCCAAGCGGGTCAACCATGCGTCTAGCGCCGACCAAGACGTCGCCTGATCAACCCAGCCCGCCACGTAGCGGTCGGGCCTAAGCAGCACGGCACTGGCATGGTGTTGCGTGAGCCACTGTTGCATGGGGCTATGGGGCTCGGCCACCACGTGCGTTACATCCGCCTGATGCAGGCGCGGTTGTGCCGCTGGCGTGAGCTGTGGCGCGGCGTTGAGCAGCAGGGCAAAGCGGTGACCCACGGCGTCGTCCATCAGCCGGCCGTTGGGCAGGGTGAATTGTGGCGCCACAAAACCCGCGCTGGGTTGATGGGCCATGTAAGCACCTGGCCCTAAGCGGGGTTGTGGAAAGGCGAACAGGGTTGCGCCTTGTTGGGCGAATTCGGCATCGCGCTGTCGGGCGCGCTCGGGGTCGGTTTCTTGAATGATGGCACCCAGCCTGACGGCCAAGTCAATGAACTCACGCACATGGTTCAGTCGTTCGCTGCCGTAGGTGGTGAGCACGTCAGGGTGCACCGCCCCGCTGAGCACCGCCTTGAGTTTCCAGGCAATATTCGAGGCGTCGCGCAGCCCAGCGCACATGCCTTGGCCAAGAAACGGTGGCGTTTGATGCGCCGCGTCACCGGCAATGAACACGCGGCCTTGATGCCAAGACTGCGCCACCACCGAGTGAAAGGTGTAGGCCGCGGCGCGCTCGATCACGGCATCGTTGGGCGTTACCCAGCGCTGAATCAGCGGCCAGTAAAAGTCGGGTTGCGTGAGTCGGCTGCTGTCATCAGACGGCAGCACCATGATTTCCCAACGGCGGCGGCGTCCGGTTTTATTCACCATGGTCATGGGGCGCTGCGGGTCGCACCATTGCACGGTGTAGGGGGGCAGGGGCATATCTCGGTGGGTTAACACATCCAGGCAAAGCCATGCCTGCTTCAGCCCGCGATCTTGCAGGTGGCTGTTGATGGATGCACGCACGGCAGACCGCGCACCATCGCACCCAACCACGTAGCGCACGCGGTGGCGCTGGGTTTTGCCGCTTTGCGAATCGACGCTATGCAGGGTTACGCCGTCGGCGTCCGCCGCGATCGACTCGGTGTGGTGCCCAAGGCAAAGGCGCACGCTGGGGTGTTGCGCCATGCGTTGCCGCAGCAACGCTTCAAGTTCGGGTTGATGAAAGTACCAGCTGTTGTGGTGGCCTTGTGGGCCGGGTTGGTCACTGCCTTGGCGTATCAACAAGGTTTGGCCGGTGCCGCTGACAAAGTGCATGCCTTGTGTGCCAGGTCGCGCGATGGCTTTTACCGCATCTTGCAGCCCAATGCTTTGCAGAATGCGCATGGTTTCGCCGTCAAAATGCACCGCGCGCGGCAGCGGGTAGATGTGGGTCTCGCGCTCCAGCACCAGCGTGGAGACACCTTGTTCACCCAGTAAGTTGGCCAGCGTGGCGCCGGTTGGACCCAGCCCAATAATGGCCACGTCGGCCGTTGCTGTCATGGGTGGTTGGTTTGCATGCGTTGCTGCATGCGCTCAACCCAATCCTGGCGCGAGCAAAACCCGGGCAAGGCGCTGGCGTGTTGATGAATAAGGCGATTCAGCTCGTCGTCGCTTAGCGACAAATCAACGGCAACGCGCATGGGCTGATCGACGTACCACGGGGTATCAAAAAATACCTCCAGCCGGTTGCCCTCGGGGTCGCGAAAGTAAATCGATACCGCGTTACCGTGGGTGACAGGTTGTACATCGGTGGCACCGTGCTCTTGCATGGATTGATGCAGTGCGCGCAAGTCGCTTAAGTTGTTCACACGAAACGATATTTGATTGATGACGGGACGACAAAAACACCAAATCCACCGGGCCGTTTGGGGTGTCGAGTTGACCGGTGTCGGTGATTGTTAAACCCATG
The DNA here is from genome assembly GCA_009921245.1 of Candidatus Fonsibacter lacus. Classification (GTDB taxonomy): domain Bacteria; phylum Pseudomonadota; class Gammaproteobacteria; order Burkholderiales; family Burkholderiaceae_C; genus RS62. Next base: position 17,870 of record RFXW01000026.1, read on the forward strand.
AGCCGCTGGTAAAAGGTGGCCATGCGCGGCAGGTTGACGACGTAGAGTCCGATGTGGCTGAAGGCGGGTTTACTCATGTCGGTCATCGTAGTCGGCTTGGTAGGGGTTTACGCGGTTTTGCTGGGTAAATCGGGGGGGTCTAGGGAAATCCCTTAAATATTTCGCGTAGCGAATTAGTTACATTAGACAATAGATTTTTTGACGCACAAGGAGCAATTCAATGAAGCGAATGGGCATGGCAGCGGTAGCGGTTGGACTGTTGTGGGGCGCGCAAGCGCAAGCGCAGACGGTGTTAACCGTGTCGAGTTGGGTGCCACCCAAACACCTGATCTCCTTGGCGCAAGCCGAGTGGTGCGGTGAACTGGCCAAGAAAACCAGCAACCGGGTGCGTTGCAACATATTGCCCAAGGCCCCCATGCCTGCCCCTGGCACCATGGACGGCATTAAAAAAGGCTTGGTTGACGTGTCATTCGCGGTGCATGGCTACACGCCTGGACGCTTTGTGTTGACGCAAATGGCCGAGGTGCCGTTTTTGGGCGAGAGCGCCACGGCGATATCGGTGGCCTTTAACCGCGTGGCCTCCAAGTACCCAGCGTTTGGTGCCGAACACGACAAGCAAGGGGTGAAGGTACTCACGTACTTTACCCATGGCCCCGGCATGATCTTGAATACCAAGAAAGACGTGCGCTCGGTGGCGGACATGAGCGGTTTAAAGTTTCGTATCGGCGGCGGCATGATCAACGAAATCTGCAAGCGCTTGGACATGAACGTGACCCTCAAACCTGCACCCAGCTCGTATGAGTTGATCTCCACGGGTGTGATGGACGGCACCTTGTTCCCAGCAGAGTCGATGTTGGGCTTTAAGATCAACACGTTGATCAAGCACATCACCACGGTGCCTGGCGGCTTGTACAACACCAGCTTTGTGTTTGCCATGAACCCAGACAAGTACAACAGCCTGAGCGAGCAAGACCGCAAAGCGGTGGACGAACTCTCGGGTGAGTACGCTGCACGTTTGTTTGGGCGTTACTGGGATAAATACGACGCGGACTCAATGGAGGATGCCAAGGCGCGCAAAATGTCCATCTTGCAAGCCAGCCCCACGATGATCCAGGACATGACGATTCGTATCGGTAAGATCGAGCGTGATTGGGCGGCAGACGCTGAAAAGGCCGGTTTGCCGAACGCGTCAGCGGTTTTGGCCGAGTTCCGCAGCGAAATTGCCAAGGTCAAGTAACCCTACGTTGGATTTTTTATAATCAAGCGGTAGTGGCGGCGTCAGCCGTCCTACCGCTTGCTTTTTATGATGCTTAAGTACTTAACGGTTGGCCTGTGTGGCGGGCTAAGCGCCTTGTCGTTGGCGGCCATGATGTGGCTGACCTTTTTTGACGTGTTGGGGCGTAAGTTTTTGGATCACTCCATCGAGGGTTCGTTTGAGCTCACCGAGATGTTGATGGTGATCGTGATTTTCTCTAGCCTGCCGCTGGTGTCGTGGCGGCAGGAACACGTAACTTTTTCTACGCTGGACTGGCTGGTGGGCCACACCTTGCGCAAGTTTCAGCGCAGTCTGGTGTTGCTGGTGTGTGGTGTGTCGCTGATGGTGATGGGTGTGGTGATGTGGCAAGCCGGGGTGGAGGTGGCTGCAACTGGCGAAACCAGCGCCCAGTTGTTGATTCCGCGCGCACCTTTTATTCAGCTCATGGGGGTTTTCTCGTTCATCGCGGGGCTGGTTGA
>RFXW01000027.1 GCA_009921245.1 Candidatus Fonsibacter lacus
GTGCGACGTGACGCATCATGGCGTGCTGATTGACCCCGGCGGCGACTTACCCGAGCTGGCGCGCGCGGTGCAAACCCACAACGTGCAACTGCAGGCGATTTGGCTGACCCATGCCCATATTGATCACGCCGGTGGCGCCGGCGAGCTGGCGCAGCGGCTGCAGCTGCCCATCGTGGGGCCGCAGGCCGACGATCAATTTTGGATAGACGCGTTGCCCGAGCAAAGCCAACACTTTGGATTCCCTGCGGCGCAGGCTTTTACGCCCACCCAGTGGCTCAACGACGGCGACACGTTAACGGTGGGTGAGCATCGTGTCTCGGTGCGGCACTGCCCCGGCCATACCCCAGGGCACGTGGTGTTTTATGCCGCCAGCATCGGGCGCGCCTTTGTCGGGGACGTGTTGTTTGCCGGCAGCATAGGGCGCACCGATTTTCCGCGCGGTGACCACGACACCTTGATTCGCAGCATCACCCAACGCCTGTGGCCCATGGGCGACGACACGGTGTTTATTCCAGGGCACGGCCCCGAAAGCACGTTTGGCCAAGAGCGTGCCACCAACCCCTTCGTGGGCGGGACCTAAAACGTGCCGCAACTTGCCTGGTGGCACCCGAGGCTGCCCACGCTGGCCCTGTTGGGCTTTGCCGCGGGGCTGCCGATATTGCTCATTTTTTCGTCGCTGTCGCTTTGGTTGGCCGAGGCGGGCGTGGCCCGCGCGTCGGTCACGATGTTCAGCTGGGCGGCCCTGGGCTACTCATTTAAATTTGTGTGGGCGCCGCTGGTCGACCGCTTGGTGTTGCCCGGCCTGGGGCGCATGGGGCGCCGCCGCAGTTGGCTGGCGTTTGCGCAGCTCAACGTGGTCGCCGCGATACTGGCCATGTCTGCCGTTGATCCTTCCCATGCGGGTGCCTTGCCCCTGATGGCGTTGGCTGCGGTGTGGCTGGGCTTTGCCTCGGCCACGCAAGACATTGCCATTGACGCCTATCGCATCGAATGCGCCCCGGTGCAATGGCAAGCCATGCTGTCGGCGGCGTACATCGCAGGCTATCGCGTCGGCATGGTGGTCGCCGGCGCGGGGGCATTGTGGTTGGCTGATGCCTGGGGCTCAGCGCGCGGCGCCTATGCCGCGCATGCGTGGCAGCAAGCCTACCAAGTCATGGCCGGGTGCATGCTGTTGGGCTTGCTCACCACCTGGCTTATGCCTGAGCCCGTTGTTAGCCAAGACGCCGTGCCAAATACCAACGAATCGCCACGCCACGGCCCGTTGCTGTTGTTGTTTGCCGGCGTGGTGGCGGTATTTGTCAGCGCTTTTGCGTTGTTGGCGCCGTGGGTGGCCATGGCGCAGGGCCCGGCGCTGTCATTGGCGGCAGAAATGCTGCGCCTGGCGGTGTCTGTAGGCCTGGGCTTGGCTACGGGCCAGCTGTTGGTGCGCTGGGGTTGGGTGCCCGCCACCTTGTTGCGGCAAACATGGTTGGCGCCGGTGCAGTCGTTTTTTGCCGAACATGGCGCGCGCACCGCGTGGCTGTTGTTGGCCTTGATCGGTTTGTACCGCATCTCAGACATTGTGCTGGGTGTGATTTCCAACGTGTTTTATTTGGACATGGGCTACAGCAAGACCGATATCGCGCAGGCGGTAAAAACCTTTGGGGTGGTCGTGAGCATTGCCGGCGGCTTTTTGGGCGGCCTGCTGGCCACCCGCTGGGGCGTGATGCGATGTTTGTTTTGGGGCGCGGTGGTGTCGGCTGTTACCAACTTGTTGTTTGTTTGGCTTGCGCTTTCGGGTGCCGAGGTGGCGGGGCTGTACGCAGTGGTCACCGCCGACAACCTGGCCGCTGGCTTTGCCAGTGCCGCGTTTGTCGCGTTTTTGTCCAGCCTGACGCAGGTGTCGTTCACGGCGGTGCAGTACGCGGTGTTCAGTTCGCTCATGACCCTGTTGCCCAAAACCCTGGGCGGCTATTCGGGCGGTATGGTTGACGCCATGGGGTACCCATGGTTTTTTGCTTTCACCGCCGGCTTGGGCGTGCCGGTGTTGGTGCTGGTGGTGTGGGCTGGCAAGCGTCTTAAATAGTTCTTAAACACTATGTAAATACTCAAGTATTGAATAAATGCATATTTTCGTGTTATAGTTTGCCCATGTCACACGAAAAAACACACCAACCCGCACGCACCCAGGCCCCTAGGGCAACACGTGGCGCGCGGCAGGGTGTTGAGTCAGTTATAGGTTGCGGCGCTGGGGCGCATGGCCCCAAAAGCGAACCCGCCTAACCAGTCAGGGAGCATGCCCCCATAGGTTTGGGGGCTTCAGGCCACGCATCGCGCGTGGCCTTTTTTTTGTCAGCGGTGAGGGTGGGTGCCTCAGTGGCCGCTGGCGCCCGCTGCCCCGCCGGTTAGGTGGTAGGCGGTGCCGCAGTATGGGCAGCGCCCCTCGCCTGTTTGTGCAATTTGCAAAAACACCTTGGGATGGCTGTTCCAAAGCGCCATGTCAGCCTTGGGGTGGGGGCAGTGGATCCCTCCCTGCGGGTTGAGGTCGGCGCCCACCAGCGTCACCGCGCCAGGCACACGGGTGGCTGCATCAGACATGGGTGAGCCAGTGACTGTATTGCGCGTTGCGGCCATTGACGATGTCAAAAAACGCTTGTTGCACGCGCTCGGTCATAGGGCCGCGTGCGCCGCTGCCCAGACTGACCCGGTCGAGTTCGCGAATCGGCGTAACCTCGGCGGCGGTGCCAGTAAAAAAGGCTTCGTCGGCAATGTAAATTTCATCGCGCGTGATGCGCTTTTGCACCACCTCAATGCCCAGGTCTTTGGCAATGTGCATCACGGTGTTGCGGGTGATGCCGTTGAGTGCGCCGGCCGACAAATCGGGGGTGTAAATCACACCGTCTTTCACCACAAACAGGTTTTCGCCGGCACCTTCCGACACAAACCCGCTGGCGTCGAGCAGCAACGCTTCGTCGTAGCCGTCGTCCAGCGCTTCCATGTTGGCCAAAATGCTGTTGGTGTAGTTGCTCACCGCCTTGGCTTGTGTCATGGTGATGTTGACGTGATGGCGGGTGTAGCTGCTGGTTTTGACTCGAATGCCGCGCGCCATGCCCTCTTCGCCCAAATACGCGCCCCATGACCAAGCGGCCACGATCACGTGAATGCGGTTGCCTTTGGGGCTTACGCCCAGCCGCTCCGCGCCAATGAAAACCAATGGGCGAATGTAACAACTGCTGAGTTGATTTTGGCGCACCACCTCGCACTGCGCGTCGATCAGCGCTTGCTCGGTGAACGGCATGGGCATGCGCAAAATCTTGGCGCTGTTAAACAGCCGCCGGGTGTGCTCTGGCAGACGAAAGATTGCGGGCCCTTGCTCGGTTTTGTAAGCGCGCACCCCTTCAAAAGCACCGCAACCGTAGTGCAGCGTATGCGTAAGCACGTGCACCTTGGCCTCGCGCCACGGCACGAACTCTCCGTCCATCCAAATTTTGCCGTCCATGTCGGCCATTGATTGCGGCGCCGCCATTTGTTACTCCACGAACAACTTAAAGAGAGTGGATTGTATGGGCTGGCGTGCCCGTTACGCAGCGTTTAATACCTGCTCGGTGGTTTGGCCAAAGCGACGCACCCGACCAGCAAACCAAGCCAACGCTGCGTCAAGGGCTTTGCTATCAAAGTCTGGCCACAGGGTGTCGGTAAAGTAAAGCTCGGTGTAGGCGGTTTGCCAAAGCAAGAAATTGCTCAGGCGTCGCTCTCCGGCGGTGCGCACCAGCAAATCTGGCGGCGGTAAATCGGGGCTGTAAAGGTAGGCCGCCAGCGCCGCTTCGTTGAGTTCGGCCGGGTTGGCCTTGGGGTGGGCGTCCATCCACTGCCGCATGGCACCGAGTAACTCAGCCCGCCCGCCGTAATTCACAGCCAGTTGCAGCACCAAACGGTCGCCGCCGGCGGTGGCGTTTTCGGCGCGGGCAATGGCCGCTTGCAGGGGCTCAGAAAATACCGAACGCTCACCAATCACACGCAGTTGCACGCCATTGCGCTGCATGTCGTCGATCTCGTTTTGTAGGTAGCGCGAAAACAAGGCCATGAGGGCGCCCACTTCGTTGGCGGGCCGCGCCCAGTTTTCGGTGCTAAACGCGTACAACGTAACGACTTCGATGCCACGCTTGGCGCACTGTTCAATCACGGTGCGCACCTGAGCCGCGCCCTTGACGTGACCGGCCGCGCGGGGCAGTCGCCGCTGGCGCGCCCAACGCCCGTTGCCGTCCATGATGAACGCCACGTGGCGGGGTGCGGCAACCGGTGCAGACGACATGATGGGGCCGATTGTAAAAGCTTGGTGCAGGCGCTGCTACTGGATGGCACGCAACGCCACCAAAGCCTCGTCCACGCGCTCCACGGCGATCAGGGTCAGGCCTTCAAGCGAGGCCTCGGCGCGTTTGGGTGCGTTGGCCTTGGGCAGCACGGCGTGCGAAAAGCCCAGCTTGGCCGCTTCGCGTAGGCGCTCAAGGCCGCGCGGCGCGGGCCGAATTTCGCCCGCCAAGCCAACCTCGCCAAAGGCGACCAGTCCTTGCGGCAGGGCTTGCCCGCGCAGGCTGCTTTGAATCGCCAGCAACACCGCCACATCGGCTGCAGGTTCGCTGATGCGCATGCCCCCCACGGCGTTGACAAAGACATCTTGGTCGGCGCACGAAACGCCGCCATGGCGATGCAGCACGGCCAGCAGCATCGCCAACCGATCGCGCTCAAGCCCCACGCTGAGGCGGCGCGGGCTGGCGCCACCGGCGTCAACCAAGGCCTGCACCTCCACCAGCAGCGGCCGAGACCCTTCCAGCGTGGCCAGTACGCAAGCCCCTGGCACGGGGTGGGCGTGTTGGCTAAGAAAAATCGCGCTGGGGTTGCTGACGCCGCGCAGCCCGCGCTCGGTCATGGCAAACACACCCAGTTCATTGACCGCGCCAAAGCGGTTTTTGGCGGCGCGCACCAAACGGTGGTTGGAGTGGGTGTCGCCCTCAAAGTACAGCACCGCGTCCACCATGTGCTCAAGCACGCGCGGCCCGGCAAGCGCGCCTTCTTTGGTCACGTGCCCCACCAACACCAAGGTCATGCCAGTGGCCTTGGCCACGCGCGTCAGGTGTGCCGCGCATTCGCGCACCTGCGCCACCGACCCCGGCGCCGACGACAAGGCGTCGGTGTACACCGTTTGAATCGAGTCAATCACCGCGATGCGTGGCGCCTCAACCTCCATGGTCGCCACAATGCGCTCAAGCGATATCTCAGCCATCACGCGCACCTCGCCGTCGGTCAGGCCCAGGCGCTGTGCACGCAGCGCCACTTGCGCGGCTGATTCTTCTCCGGTGACATACAGCGTGGGTTCGTGCCGTGCCATGGCCGACAACGCCTGCAGCAACAACGTTGACTTGCCAATGCCAGGGTCGCCGCCGATCAGCACCACCTCACCGTCAACCCAGCCACCGCCTAAAACGCGGTCGAGTTCGCTTAGGCCGGTCGGGCGCCGTTGCACCTCGTTAAGCGCAATGTCGCGCAGTGCCTGGGCCGGCGCTGCGGCCACCAACCCCGCCATGCGGTGCTTGCCCGCACTGGGTGCGGCGCTTTGCTCCACCAGCGCGTTCCAGGCATCGCAGTCGGGACACTTACCCAGCCACTTGGGGCTTTGGGCCCCGCATGCTTGACAAACGTACAGCGTTTTGGTTTTGGCCACGGCCAACGGTTGGCGGCGCTTAGGCGCGCTGCAACTGACGCGCCGCGTCGATGGCAAAGTAGGTCAGGATGCCGTCGGCGCCGGCGCGCTTAAAGGCCAGCAGGCTCTCCATCATCACGCCGTCGTGGTCGAGCCAGCCTTGGGCCGCCGCGCCTTTGAGCATGGCGTATTCGCCGCTGACCTGATACGCAAAGGTGGGCACGCCAAACGTGTCTTTCACGCGCCTGACCATATCCAGGTAGGGCATGCCGGGCTTAACCATCACCATGTCCGCGCCCTCGGCCAAATCCAGCGCCACCTCACGCAACGCCTCGTCGCTGTTGGCGGGGTCCATTTGATAGACCTTTTTGTTGCTCTTGCCTAGGTTGCCAGCCGAGCCCACCGCGTCTCGAAAGGGGCCATAAAAGGCGCTGGCGTATTTGGCGCTGTAGGCCATGATGCGGGTATGAATATGACCGTCGCGCTCCAGTGCCGTGCGAATCGCGCCAATGCGTCCGTCCATCATGTCACTCGGGGCAACCACGTCCACACCGGCTTGCGCTTGAACCAACGCCTGTTGCACCAAAACCTCGGTGGTGGGGTCGTTAAGAATGTAGCCACTGTCGTCCAGCAAGCCGTCTTGGCCGTGGCTGGTAAAGGGGTCGAGTGCAACGTCGGTGAGCACACCAAGGTTGGGGCAGGCCTCTTTTATGGCGCGCACCGTGCGCGGCACCAGGCCGTTGGGGTTGGTGGCTTCGCGCCCGTCGGGGGTTTTCAGCGCCGCGTCTATCACCGGAAACAACGCCATGTACGGAATGCCCAGCGATTCGCAGGTTTTGGCCACCGGTATCAGCAAATCCACACTTAAGCGCTCCACCCCCGGCATGGACGGCACGGCTTGCCGCAGGTTGCTGCCTTCGTGCACAAACACCGGGTAAATCAGATCGTTAACCGATAACGCGTGTTCTTGCACCAAGCGGCGCGTGTAATCGTCGCGCCGCAAACGCCGTGGGCGGCTGGTGGGAAAGGGTGGCGGGGTAAAGCTGGAGTGGGCCATGGTTGCGATTGTGGCGCAAAAAACACGATTTGCCTCATGTGCGCGGAACTGCGTATACTCGAGCCCGAGTGTTGTTGAGAGACGATGCTCCCCGCTTTTCCTCCCTGAGCGGGAGCCTTTTTTCGTGTGACAACGTTAAGGCTTTGCCGCCCGGCCAATTGGCCGGGCTTTTTTTTGGCCGTGGCCACCGTACACTTGGCCCATGCTTTGGCTCAAATCGTTTCACATTTTGTTGGTGGCGAGTTGGTTTGCCGGCTTGTTTTATTTGCCGCGCATCTACGTCAACCTGGCCATGGTTGATGCGGCCAGTCAGGCCGAGCGCGATCGCCTGCTGCTCATGGCGCGCAAGTTGTTGCGTTTCATGCATATTCTGGCGGTGCCGGCGTTGGCCACCGGCGTGGCGCTGTGGTGGGGCTACGGCATTGGCCAAGGCGCGGGCTGGATGCACGCCAAGCTGGCGGTGGTGGCCTTGGCCCTGGCGTATCACGGGCAGTGCGCGCGGCTATACCGGGCGTTTGAGCAAGGTCTTGAGCGCCGCAGTCACGTGTGGTTTCGCTGGTTCAACGAAGCGCCCGTGCTGTTGATGTTTGGCGCCATCGTGTTGGTGGTGCTTAAGCCTTTTTAGGGCGGGGTTGGCATGCATCGCTCGGCCCTAGGCTTGTTGGCAGCGGTGTATGCCGCGTTGGTGGTGTACGCCAGTTTGTACCCTATGGCGCGCTGGCAACCCACCGAGTTGTCGTTGTTGGATTTGCTGTGGTCGCCTTGGCCGCGTTACTGGACTTGGGGTGACGTGGTCGTGAACGTGTTGGGCTATGTGCCGCTGGGCTTGTTGGTGGGTTGGGCCGCTTGGCGCAGTCGCGCCGCCGTGTGGGGGGTGGTGTTGGCGTGGCTGCTGGTATTGGCGGGCGCGTTGCTGTTGGAGTGGATGCAGGCGCACTTGCCGCCCCGCGTGCCATCCATGGCCGATTGGTGGATGAACGCCGCGGGTGCCACGCTCGGGGTATTGGGCAGCACGTGGTTGCACCACTGGTCTTGGACGCGGCGCGCCGAGCGCTGGCAAGAGCGTTGGGTACGGCGTCATAACCCGGCCCTGTTGGCCTGGTTGGCGCTGTGGCCGGTGGCGCTGGTGGGTCCCACCGATTGGCCGTTTGTGCTGGGTCAGCTGCCCGAGTCGGCGCGTGCCTGGGTGCCGTGGAGCCTGGGCTGGGGCGACTTGCCTTTGCATCAGGGGGTAAGGGTTGGCCTAGAGGTCGGCCTGGTAACCGCTGGGTTGCTGTTGCCGTTGCTGATGGCGGGCTTGTTGTGGCGGCCAAAAGCGTCGTGGGCCGTGCCTGCCCTGCCGTTGTTGCTGTTGGGCAGCGCCGCGGTTTCGGTGGCCACCGCGCTGGCGTTGGGTGGCGCGCACTGGGCCAGCTGGTGGCAACCCAAAGTGGGCGCGGCCATGGCCGTGGCCTGGCTGGTTGCCGTGTGGTTGCAGCGCTTGCCCGCTTGGTGGCGGGCCCGATTGGCATGGGTGTTGGCCCTGGTGTTGCTGGTGGCTGGGGCGTGGTGGCAGGCTGGGCCCGCGGCTGGCTGGTGGGGTCAAACCGCTTCGATTGCCAAAGGGCGGGTCTTTGGTGTTTTTCCATGGTTGTCGTGGGGGTGGATTGTTGGTGCGGTGTGGTTGGTTGCGCGCCAAGCCAAGCGCCCTGGCGCCTACAATTTGGCCCCATGACCGATCAAGCCCCCAACGCCGCCGCCCCCTACTACCAACGGCACATCTTTTTTTGCCTCAATCAGCGCGACAACGGGCAAGCTGCCTGCGCCGAGCATGCCGCCAACGAAGCGTTTGCCCATTGCAAAGCGCAGGTTAAGGCGCTGGGGTTGGCGGGTCAGGGCAAAGTTAGGGTGAACAAAGCCGGTTGTTTGGATCGCTGCGCAGGCGGCCCAGTGGCCGTGGTGTACCCCGAAGGCACGTGGTACACCTATATAGACACGCAAGATATCGACGACATCGTGCAGCAGCACCTGCGCGACGGTCAGGTGGTGCAACGCCTGCTGCTGGCCCCAGAGGTCGGTCGCTAGCGCGCCGTGGCCAGCGGCACCGAGTACCCCGTGCTGGTTGGGCCTGCCGGCCCTTTGGCCGTGGCCGTGGACCGCCCAGCCGGTACGTCCCGCGGCGTGGCCCTGGTAACTCACCCGCACCCGCTTTACGGCGGCACCATGGACAACAAAGTGGTGCAAACCTTGGCCCGGGCGCATGTGCTGGCCGGCTGGACCGCCGTGCGCTTCAATTTTCGGGGGGTCGGCCAAAGCGCCGGCAGCTACGACCAAGGGGTTGGCGAAGTCGATGACTTGTTGGCCGTTCAGCGACATGTGGTGGGTGACCAACCGTGGTGCTTGGCGGGGTTTTCGTTTGGCGCCTTTGTGGCGGCACGTGCGTTAACCCAAATAAGTAAAGACTCACTTAACTCATTGGTGTTGGTGGGCCTGGCGGCGAGCCGGTTTGAGGTGCCGCCACTGGCGCCAGAGTTGCAAAGCAAGACCCTTGTGCTGCATGGTGATGCCGATGAAACGGTGCCGCTGCAGGCGGTGTTGGATTGGGCCAAGCCACAAAGCTTGCCGGTGCTGGTGCTGCCCGGCGTGGGCCATTTTTTCCATGGCCAATTGCCTTGGCTGCGTGGTGTGGTGCAGCGCCACTTGCAGTCGCTGGTTTAGCCATGCTAAAATCTTGGGTTTTCCCTGATGGGCAGAAGCCAAGCGCGGGCCAAGAGGTCATGCGCGCGGCCATTGTTGCGCCGGGGTGCTTGTTTGATTCGGTGCGGCGCACAAGGTGGCGCGCCCTGCCATTAACGGTGTTGTAAACCATGCCAACCATTAACCAACTAGTTCGTCTCGGCCGGGTTGTTGAGAAGGTCAAATCCAAAAGCCCTGCCATGGAGAACTGCCCGCAGCGTCGCGGTGTATGCACCCGTGTGTACACCACCACGCCCAAAAAGCCTAACTCCGCGCTGCGTAAGGTTGCCAAGGTTCGCCTCACCAACGGCTACGAGGTGATCTCATACATCGGCGGTGAAGGCCACAACCTGCAGGAGCACAGCGTGGTGCTGGTGCGCGGCGGTCGTGTAAAAGATTTGCCCGGTGTGCGCTACCACATTGTGCGCGGCTCGCTCGATTTGCAGGGCGTCAAAGACCGCAAGCAGTCGCGCTCCAAGTACGGCGTCAAGCGCCCCAAGGCCTAAATTTTTTCTTCCCTTGGGCGCGGCTAGGCATGCGGCGCTCGTGGGGTTTTGGGTGAACCAGCAACGTTGTTGCGGGTCACCAGTAAGTGAGGGTTTACATGGCCCTCAAGGCGCCCAGCGCGCCAACTGAAGCAAAGAGGTGAAAACATGCCACGTCGTCGCGAAGTCCCCAAGCGCGAGATTCTGCCCGACCCCAAGTTTGGCAACGTTGAACTGGCCAAGTTCATGAACGTCATCATGCAGCGCGGCAAAAAAGCCGTGGCCGAGCGCATTGTTTATGGCGCTTTGGAGCATATCGAGAAAAAATCCGGCGGCAACCCGCTGGAGCTGTTCCAAACCGCCATGGGCAACGTCAAGCCCATGGTCGAGGTCAAAAGCCGCCGCGTGGGTGGCGCCAACTACCAAGTGCCGGTGGAGGTTCGCCCGGTGCGACGCCAAGCTTTGGCCATGCGCTGGATCAAAGAGGCCGCCAAAAAACGCAGCGAAAAATCCATGGCGCAACGCCTGGCCAACGAGCTGCTGGAGGCCACCGAGGGCCGTGGCGGCGCCATGAAAAAGCGCGACGAAGTGCACCGCATGGCAGAGGCCAACAAGGCCTTTAGCCACTTCCGCTTCTAAGCGGGAGCGCGTCCGCCAAATCCCCTTTCCTCCAAGTCTGTCGTAACCGGCCGACTTGCTTTTCGTTCTGGAGAACCTTTCATGCCACGCAGCACGCCCCTAGAGCGTTACCGCAACATTGGAATTTCCGCGCACATCGACGCCGGCAAAACCACCACCACCGAACGCATTTTGTTTTACACCGGCGTCAACCACAAAATTGGCGAGGTGCACGACGGCGCGGCCACCATGGACTGGATGGAGCAGGAGCAAGAGCGCGGCATCACCATTACCTCGGCAGCCACCACCTGTTTTTGGAAGGGCATGGACTTGTCCTACCCTGAGCACCGCATCAACATCATCGACACCCCCGGACACGTGGACTTTACGATTGAAGTGGAGCGCTCCATGCGTGTGCTCGACGGCGCCTGCATGGTGTACTGCGCCGTGGGTGGGGTGCAGCCGCAGTCAGAAACGGTGTGGCGCCAGGCCAACAAGTACAACGTGCCACGCTTGGCATTTGTCAACAAAATGGACCGCACCGGGGCCAACTTCTTTAAGGTCTACGACCAAATGCGTTTGCGCCTTAAGGCCAACCCGGTGCCGATCGTGATTCCGATTGGTGCCGAAGAAAACTTCAGGGGTGTGATCGACCTCACCAAAATGAAGGCCATCATTTGGGACGAAGAAGCCAACGGCACCAAGTTCACCTACGAAGACATTCCCGCTGAGTTGGCCGAATCGGCCAAAGAGTGGCGCGAAAAAATGGTGGAAGTGGCCGCCGAGTCAACCGAAGAGTTGATGAACAAGTACCTCGAAGAAGGCGATTTATCTGAGGCCGAGATTGTGGCGGGGTTGCGCGCGCGCACCATTGCGGGCGAAATTCAACCGATGTTGTGTGGCACGGCGTTTAAAAACAAAGGCGTGCAGCGTATGCTAGACGCCGTCATCGACCTCATGCCGTCGCCGATTGACATCCCACCGGTGGCGGGCGAAAACGACAAAGAAGAGCCTGCCAACCGCAAGGCCGACGATGCCGAGAAATTCTCCGGCTTGGCCTTCAAGCTCATGACCGACCCCTACGTTGGTCAGCTCACCTTTGTTCGCGTGTATTCAGGCGTGATGAAAAAAGGCGACACCGTCTTTAACCCGATCAAGGGCAAAAAAGAGCGCATCGGTCGTATCGTGCAAATGCACGCCAACAACCGCCAAGAAGTCGAAGAAATTCGCGCCGGCGACATCGCCGCCTGTGTGGGCTTAAAAGAAGTCACCACCGGCGAAACGCTGTGCGATCCCTCGGCGGTCATCACCTTGGAGCGCATGCAATTCCCCGAGCCTGTGATTGCTCAGGCGGTGGAGCCCAAAACCAAGAGCGACCAAGAAAAAATGGGCATCGCCTTGCAGCGCTTGGCGCAAGAAGACCCATCGTTTCGCGTGCGCACCGACGAGGAGTCGGGCCAAACCATCATTGCCGGTATGGGCGAGTTGCACCTAGAAATTTTGGTCGACCGCATGAAGCGCGAGTTTGGCGTAGAGGCCAACGTGGGCAAGCCACAAGTGGCGTACCGCGAAACCATCCGCAAGAATGTGGACGAAGCCGAAGGCAAGTTTGTGCGCCAGTCGGGTGGTAAGGGGCAGTACGGTCACGTGGTGTTCAAAATCGAACCCAACGAGGCCGGCAAAGGCTTTGAGTTCGTCGACGCCATCAAAGGCGGGGTGGTGCCGCGCGAATACATTCCTGCGGTACAAAAAGGCGTAGAAGAAGCGCTCACCACCGGCGTGCTCGCTGGCTACCCCGTGGTTGACGTAAAAGTTACCCTGCATTTCGGCTCGTACCACGACGTGGACTCGTCTGAACAGGCCTTCAAGATGGCCGCCATCTTGGGCTTTAAAGACGGTTGTCGCAAAGCCAATCCAGTGATTCTGGAGCCCATGATGTCGGTGGAGGTGGAAACGCCCGAAGATTACGCCGGTAACGTCATGGGCGATTTGTCCTCACGCCGCGGCATGGTGCAAGGCATGGACGACATGGTTGGCGGTGGCAAAGCCATTCGCGCCGAGGTACCGCTGTCTGAAATGTTTGGTTACTCCACCACCTTGCGCTCCATGTCGCAAGGTCGTGCCACGTACACCATGGAATTCAAGCATTACTCAGAGGCGCCGCGCAACGTGGCCGAGGCCATCATGTCGGCGCGCACCAAGTAATACAAACCAGGGGGTAACCCCGCGGTCTACGACCCTGTGCCCAGCGGTGCCCGTGCCGTTGGAAACAGCAACAGGGTGTAGACCTAAAACCCAAACACGGGCTTGTTCTTTTTTTGGAGTGAAGCATCATGGCAAAAGACAAATTTGAGCGTACCAAGCCGCACGTGAACGTGGGGACGATTGGGCACGTGGATCATGGCAAGACGACGCTGACGGCGGCGATTACGACGGTGTTGTCGAGCAAGTTTGGTGGTGAAGCCAAGGGCTACGACCAAATTGACGCGGCGCCGGAGGAGAAGGCGCGCGGGATCACGATCAACACGGCGCACGTGGAATACGAGACGCAAGCGCGGCACTATGCGCACGTGGACTGTCCTGGGCACGCGGACTATGTGAAGAACATGATCACTGGGGCGGCGCAGATGGACGGAGCGATATTGGTGGTATCGGCTGCTGATGGCCCGATGCCGCAAACGCGAGAGCACATCTTGTTGGCGCGTCAGGTGGGTGTGCCGTACATCATCGTCTTTTTGAACAAATGCGACATGGTGGACGACGCTGAACTGCTTGAGCTGGTAGAGATGGAAGTGCGCGAGCTGCTCTCCAAATACGACTTTCCTGGTGATGACACACCGATTGTCAAAGGCTCGGCCAAATTGGCGGTTGAAGGCGACAAAGGCGAGCTGGGTGAGGTGGCGATCATGCAACTGGCCGATGCGCTGGACAGCTACATACCCACGCCTGAGCGGGCGATTGACGGGGCCTTTTTGATGCCTGTGGAAGACGTATTCTCGATCTCGGGTCGTGGCACGGTGGTGACTGGGCGCGTGGAGCGCGGTGTCATCAAAGTGGGCGAAGAAATTGAGATTGTTGGCATCAAAGACACACAAAAAACCACCTGCACCGGGGTGGAGATGTTCAGAAAGCTGCTCGACCAAGGTCAAGCCGGCGACAACGTGGGTATTTTGCTGCGCGGCACCAAGCGTGAAGACGTGGAGCGTGGGCAAGTGCTCTCCAAGCCTGCGAGCATCACGCCGCACACGCAATTTACGGCTGAGGTGTACGTGCTGAGCAAAGACGAGGGTGGACGACACACACCGTTTTTTAGCAACTACCGGCCGCAGTTTTACTTTCGCACGACGGACGTGACGGGCTCGATCAAGTTGCCTGAGGGCAAAGAGATGGTGATGCCTGGAGACAACGTGGCGATTGAGGTGACGCTGATTGCCCCGATTGCGATGGAAGAAGGCCTGCGCTTTGCGATCCGCGAAGGCGGACGCACCGTCGGCGCCGGCGTGGTCGCCAAAATCATTGCTTAAGCTGCCATTGCTTCACCAGAGGCAGTGGCCACCACCAACTTTTTATTACGACACAGAACTGCATCACATGGCCACAGCCGACGTCACCACCGTTAACTCCACGCTAGAGCGCGCCAAGCTGGCGTTGGTTATGGCGTTGGCGGTTTCCGGCTTCTTTGGCTACTACGCCTTGGCTGCCGAGCCGTTTTGGTTGCGTGCTGTGGTGTTGGCCGGTGGGGTGCTTGCCGCCGTTTTGGTGTTTTTGGTCAGCGACGCCGGACGGCGCTTTGTGGCCTATGTGCGTGACTCGGTGCGTGAGTTGCAAAAAGTCGTATGGCCCACCCGTCGTGAAACCTTTCAAATGACGCTGTACGTGTTTGGTTTTGCGGTGATCATGGCGATCTTCTTGTGGTTGGTGGACAAGCTGTTCGAGTGGTTGTTGTACGGCGTCGTGCTGGGTTGGAGAGGCTAATGAGCGAAAACATCGCGCAGAGTTCGGGCGGCATGCGCTGGTACGTCGTCCATGCCTACTCCGGCATGGAAAAAGCGGTTGAGCGCAACATTGTTGAGCGTGTGGCCAACGCTGGCATGCAAGACAAGTTTGGGCAAATTTTGGTGCCCACCGAAGAAGTGGTGGAGCTTAAAAACGGGCAGCGTCGCACCGCTGAACGCAAGTTCTTCCCTGGCTACGTGCTGGTGCAAATGGTCATGGACGATGACACCTGGCACCTGGTTAAGCACACCAACAAAGTCACGGGCTTTGTTGGGGGTGCGCGCAACCGGCCGGTACCCATTTCGGACGACGAAGTGGCCAAGATCCTCGGCCAAATGCAAGAGGGCAGCGACAAGCCACGGCATCGCGTGGAGTTCACTGTGGGTGAATACATCCGCGTCAAAGATGGCCCGTTCACCGACTTCAACGGCACCGTTGAAGAGGTGAACTACGAAAAAAACAAGCTGCGTGTGTCGGTCACCATTTTTGGTCGCTCGACGCCCGTGGAACTCGAATTCGGTCAGGTCGAAAAGGCCTGATGCATCGCAGCCGCTTCGGCGGCGGTTTTGGGCGGGAGGCACCCCGTCGCTCAAAACCTAAAACTGTGGGGTCCAGCGCGAGGAGGCGGCCCTGTTGCCGCCGTTTGAACTCGAAGGAGTCAGAGCATGGCGAAAAAAATCGTCGGCTTTATTAAGCTGCAGGTGCCGGCTGGCAAGGCCAACCCGTCACCGCCCATTGGTCCGGCGCTTGGTCAGCGCGGGCTGAACATCATGGAATTCTGCAAGGCCTTTAATGCGCAAACCCAAGGGGTGGAGCCAGGCTTGCCGCTGCCCGTGGTGATCACCGCGTTTGCCGACAAAAGCTTTACCTTCATCATCAAAACGCCGCCGGCGACCACGTTGATCAAGAAAGCCATCAAGCTTGACAAAGGCTCGGCCACGCCGCACAGCGCCAAGGTGGGCAAAATCACGCGTGCCCAGCTTGAGGAAATCGCCAAAACCAAAATGGCCGACCTCAACGCAGCCGACTTGGACGCTGCCGTAAAAATCATTGCCGGCTCGGCCCGTAGCATGGGCGTGTTGGTTGAGGGGGTATGACATGGCGCGCATGACAAAAAATCAAAAGGCTCGTGCCGATAAAGTCGACAGCACCAAACTGTACCCGTTGACCGACGCCATTGACTTGGTTAAATCCTTGGCCACGGCCAAGTTTGACGAATCGATCGATGTCGCCGTGCAACTGGGCGTGGACGCAAAAAAATCAGACCAAGTGGTGCGTGGTGCGGTGGTACTGCCCAACGGCACCGGCAAGACCACCCGTGTGGCAGTGTTTGCCCAAGGCGCTCAAGCCGAGGAAGCCAAAGCCGCCGGCGCGGATATCGTGGGTATGGACGACTTGGCGGCCGAGGTCAAAGCCGGCAACATGCCGTTTGACGTGGTGATTGCCGCGCCCGACGCGATGCGCGTGGTCGGGGCGTTGGGTCAAATTTTGGGGCCGCGTGGCCTCATGCCCAACCCCAAGGTGGGCACCGTCACCCCCGACGTCGCCACTGCCGTGAAAAACGCCAAAGCGGGTCAAGTGCAATTCCGTGTCGACAAGGCCGGCATTGTGCACAGCACCATTGGCCGGCGTTCATTTGAGGCCGACAAATTGCGCCAAAACCTGGCGGCCTTGCTCGAGGCGTTGAACAAAGCCAAGCCCGCCACCTCCAAAGGTTTGTACCTGCGCAAGGTGGCATTGTCTTCAACCATGGGCGCTGGGGTGCGGGTCGATACCCACACACTGGCTGCGTAATTCACAACCGAACACGGCCTGCACCTCGGTGTGGGCCGGATGGTGGGTCCGCCGGTGTGAACCGGTGGAGCCATCCGAGACCGCTGGCGCCGCAAGGCTTAATCCTCCAGCCAGCGCAGATGGCGACCCGCCTGCATGATGAAGCCCCTGGGCCCCATCACACAGTTGGTCGCTGCAACCGGAGCCAAACGGCAACGTTTGGCATGTAAGGAGAGCAACTTGAGTTTGAACCGTAGTGAGAAGGAAGCGGTCATCGCCGATGTCACCGCCCTTGCTGCCAAGGCTCAGACCCTTGTGTTGGCCGAATACCGTGGTCTAACGGTGGCTGACATGACCGCATTGCGCAACCAGGCCCGAGCCGCCGGTGTGTCCATCAGTGTGTTGAAAAACACCTTGGCACGCCGCGCTTTGGCCGAGAGCGGCTTTGCGGTGGTGTCGGAGCAAATGGTTGGACCGCTGTTGTATGGCTTTTCCGAAGACGCCGTGGCGGCCGCCAAAGTGGTGGCCGACTTTGCCAAAACCAATGACAAATTGGTGATTCGGGCGGGCGTGTATTCGGGCAAGGCACTGGACACGCAAGAAGTCAAAGCACTGGCCAGCATTCCGTCCAAGGAAGTGCTGCTTTCGCAACTGTTGGGGTTGATGCAATCGCCTGTGGCGCGTACCGCGCGCGTGCTGGCGGCGTTGGCCGAAAAGAAAGCCGCCCAAGCTTAATGCGGGCGGCAAAAAACACGAACAAGGATATTCATCATGTCATTCGATAAAGACGCATTTTTGACCGCCCTCGACAGCATGTCGGTGATGGAACTTAACGACTTGGTCAAGGCCATTGAAGAAAAATTCGGTGTCAGCGCAGCCGCCATGGCAGCGCCTGCGGCCGGCGGTGGCGGCGGCGGTGCAGCCGCAGCTGAAGAGAAAACCGAATTCAATGTGGTGTTGGCCGAAGCCGGCGCCAACAAGGTGTCCGTCATTAAGGCGGTGCGCGAGATCACCGGCTTGGGCTTGAAAGAAGCCAAAGACATGGTTGACGGCGCACCCAAGGCCATCAAAGAAGGGGTTTCCAAAGAAGAGGCCGAAGCCGCTCAGAAGAAACTCGAAGAGGCTGGCGCCAAGGTCGAGCTTAAGTAAATGCCTGTGCGGCGTGGTGTCTCATCCCGAGACGCCACGTTGCCGGTCATGTGTGCAGTGCACACATGCAAGCCGCAAATCGGCGGTTTGCATGTGTCTTCTGAACCCGACTCCAGAAGACGGCTTGGTACGGGTCGTGTGCAACGCGCGACCGTCCGCCAACGCTGGTAGAGGCCAGCCCCAAGTCGGTTGCCTTGGCGCAACCCCCGTGTGCAGTCGACCACGCCCGGAGAGAACATGGCCTACTCTTTCACCGAACGCAAGCGCATCCGCAAAAGTTTCGGCAGCCGCGAGAACGTCCTCGCCATCCCGTACCTGTTGCAAATGCAGCGCGACGCTTACACCGCCTTTTTGCAGGCCGACTTGGCACCGCGTAAGCGCCAAGCCACGGGCTTGCAGGCGGCGTTTGAGGCGGCGTTTCCCATTGTTTCGCACAATGGTTTTGTAGAAATGAAGTTTATCGAGTACACACTTGGTAAACCAGCGTTTGACGTGCGTGAGTGCCAAACCCGAGGCCTAACCTACGCCTCGGCGGTACGGGCGCGTGTGCAACTGATTATTTACGACCGTGAGTCTTCAACGCCTGCCTCTAAGGTGGTCAAAGAAGTTAAAGAGCAAGAGGTCTACATGGGCGAGGTGCCCTTAATGACCGACAAGGGCTCGTTTGTGATCAACGGCACCGAGCGCGTGATTGTTTCGCAATTGCACCGTTCGCCTGGTGTGTTCTTTGAGCACGACAAAGGCAAAACCCACAGCTCGGGCAAGCTGTTGTTCTCGGCGCGCATCATTCCTTACCGCGGCTCGTGGCTGGACTTTGAGTTCGACCCGAAAGACTTTTTGTATTTCCGTGTCGATCGTCGACGCAAAATGCCCGTGACCATTTTGCTCAAAGCCATCGGCATGACGCCCGAGGCCATTTTGGCCACCTTCTTCGAAAACGACCGCTTCCGCCTGAT
Source organism: Candidatus Fonsibacter lacus (assembly GCA_009921245.1). Taxonomy (GTDB): domain Bacteria; phylum Pseudomonadota; class Gammaproteobacteria; order Burkholderiales; family Burkholderiaceae_C; genus RS62. The sequence goes on from RFXW01000027.1 coordinate 18,427, forward strand.
GGACAGCGGCGCCCAAATGGAATTCGTTGCCGACCGCCTGCGTGGCGAGGTGGCGCGCTTTGACCTAACCGACAAAGACGGCAAAGTGGTGGTGGCCAAAGACAAGCGCATCACCGCGCGTCATGTGCGCGAGCTCGAGCAAGCCGGCACCACGCATGTGTCGGTGCCCGAGGAATATCTCATGGGTCGTGTGGTGGCCAACGACATGGTGGACGCCGAGACCGGCGAGGTTTTGCTCAAGGCCAACGACGAGCTGAACGAGGCCACGCTTAAAAAACTGCGCGCCGCAGGCATCACCGATGTGGCGTGCATTTATACCAACGAACTCGACCACGGCGCGTACATCTCGCAAACCTTGCGCACCGACGAAACAGCCGACGAGTTCGCGGCGCGGGTGGCGATTTACCGCATGATGCGCCCTGGCGAGCCGCCCACCGAGGACGCGGTTCAAACCCTGTTCCAGCGCTTGTTCTACAACCCCGACACCTACGACTTGTCGCGTGTGGGCCGCATGAAGTTCAACGCCCGCGTTGGGCGCGAATCGCCAGACGGCGCCATGGTGCTGGACAACGACGATATCTTGGCGGTGGTGCGGATTGTGGTTGACCTGCGCAACGGCAACGGCGAAGTTGACGACATCGACCACTTGGGCAATCGCCGCGTACGCTGCGTGGGCGAGCTGGCCGAAAACCAGTTCCGCACTGGCTTGGCGCGAATCGAAAAAGCCGTGAAGGAGCGCTTGGGGCAGGCCGAAATGGAGCCCCTGATGCCGCACGACTTGATCAACTCCAAGCCCATTTCGGCGGCGCTCAAAGAGTTCTTTGGCGCCTCGCAGTTGTCGCAGTTCATGGACCAAACCAACCCATTGTCAGAAATCACGCATAAGCGGCGTGTGTCGGCCTTGGGCCCGGGCGGTTTAACGCGTGAGCGCGCTGGCTTTGAGGTGCGCGATGTGCACGTAACCCACTACGGTCGCGTATGTCCGATTGAAACACCCGAAGGCCCGAACATTGGCCTGATCAACTCCTTGGCGTTGTATGCACGACTCAACGAATACGGCTTTA
>RFXW01000028.1 GCA_009921245.1 Candidatus Fonsibacter lacus
GCGCAGCACCAAGGTGGTCAGGCCCCAGGCCAAGCCGGCGCCCAAGGCCATCAGGTCGCCCAGCAGTTGCCCTTCTTTTTCTTGCAGCAGGCCCTCGGCAAAAGCCAGTGCCACGCCACCAAAGGCCACCACCAGCCCCACCCATTGCAGCGGCCGCAGCCGCTCGGTGGGCACACGCAGTGGCACCAGCAGCGCCACCCAAAATGGCGAGGTGTACACAAACACCGTCATGCGCGAGGCTGTGGTGTAGGTAAGGCCAGCGTAAATCAACAAAAACTCGGCGGCAAACAAGGCCCCGGCCAAGAGCCCGGCCCCCAGCGACCCGTCGGCGCCCCACAACGCAATCCCGCGCCAGCGGCACCACAGCATCAGGGCGGCGGTGGCGGCGGCAAAACGTAGGCTGCTCTGCCATAAAGGGGGGATTTCGGCCAAGGTGGCCTTAATCAGAATTTGTTGCAGACCCCAAAACGCGCAGCAGCCCAGCAGCAAAAGCATGGCGCGTTGATCCAGGCGGTCGTGGCGCACGATGTTCATAGGTTGCTATTGTGCGCCGCTTGTTGCAGCTGGTCGCGCAACCATACGTGGCTGGCCAGGTGTTGGGTGTCGCGGTGCCACAGCGCGTCAATTTCAACGGTGTGCAAATCCAGCGGGATGTCGCGCACCGCCAGTTGCTCGGCCATGCCCGTCATGGGGACAAAGCCCAGCGGCAACACTGCCAACAAATCGGTGCTGGTTACCACCCGCCCGGCGGTGTAAAACTGGTTGACGGTCATGGCCACGTGCCGGGACAGCCCGAGTTTGGCCAGGGCCTCGTCCACAAAGCCCACCGGTCGGCCGGTGAAGCTCACCAGCAAATGCCGCGCTTGGCAGTACGCCGCCAGCGTCAGCGCTCCGGGTTGCGCCAGCGGGTGGTCGGGGCGCATGACCGCCACGTATCGGTCTTCGTGCAAACGCTCGCGGTAAAAGGCGGCCTCATCGGCGCCTTGCTCCAGGGCGGCCACCACCCGTGGGAAATATCCCACCGCCACGTCCAGGGCGCCGCGGGTTAAAGCCTCGCGCGGATCGCGGGTGGTAAGGGGCAGCACCCGCAGCGAGGCTTTGGGGGCTCGGGTTGCCATTTGTTCGGCCAAAAAGGGCATCAGTCGCGCCGCCGTGGCATCGGCCATGCCCAATACAAACACCTGTTGCGAGGTGTGGGGCGCAAACGCCCCCTCGTCCAGCGCGGCGTCAAGTTGGGCCAAGCAGCCGCGCACCACCGGCCAGAGTCGCAGGGCTTTGGGTGTGGGCAGCACGCCTTGACCGTGGCGGCGAATGACGTCGTCTTGCAAGGCGTCGCGCAGGCGGCGCACGGCGTTGCTTACCGCGGGCTGCGTCATGGCCAGTTGTTCGGCGGCGCGGGTAAGGTTGCGGTGTTGCAGCACCGCGTCGAACACGCGCAATAGGTTGAGGTCGAGCTGGCGTAACGCCCGGCTCCAGCCACGGTGGGTCGTATCATTCACAATATGAATGATAAACATTAAATAAATAAATTTCCCAAACATCAGGGAAAACCCTAAACTCCTCCCCATTGATAACCCAAGGAGGAAAGTTATGCAACCCAATGTTCTGAATACGGCCGTGCTTGGTGGCTGGCTGACGCGCCAAGTGCATGCGCTGCAGCAGGTGTGGGCAACGGTTAAGCAGCGCGAGCAAGACCGCCGTTTTTGGGCGTTGGCGCAGCAAGACGCCCGCCTCATGGTGGATTTGCGCGCGGCCTACGACCGCGCCCAAGCCAGCGAGCTCAGCGAAGACGCGCTGCTGCCCCTGGCCGCTCAAAGCCCGGTGGTGGTGAGCCCAGCGCCGCGTGAAGTGAATGACGCGCCCGCCATGGCGTGGTTGCGCACGGCGCGGGGTGTGGTGCACTACGTGTAAGCGCCCGCCTGAGGACAACAAAAAGGCCGCGTAAGCGGCCTTTTTGCTTGGCGCGTGGCGCCGCACCCGCGCACATTACGCCGCCAAGCGTTGCGCCAAGGTGTCTTTGGTTTGCACCAGTTCGGCGGGCAACCGCTGGGCGAGCTTGTCGAACAACTCTTGGTGCAGCGCCAACTCGGCGCGCCATTGAGCGGCGTCGAACGAGGTGACCTTGGCAAACTGCTCGGCGCTGAAGTCAAGGCCTTGCCAGTGCAAGTCGGCGTAGCTTGGCGTTACGCCCAAGGCGTGCTCTTGGCCATTGGCGCGCCCTTCAATGCGCTCAATCATCCACTTGAGCACGCGCATGTTTTCGCCAAATCCCGGCCACACAAACTTGCCGTCATCGCCCTTGCGGAACCAGTTGGTGGTAAAGATGCGCGGCAACGTGGCCCCGGTTTGTTGCAGCCGCTTGCCCAGGTCAAGCCAGTGACCAAAATAGTCGCTCATGTTGTAGCCGGCAAAGGGCAGCATGGCAAACGGGTCGCGACGCACCACGCCTTGTGCGCCAAAGGCGGCGGCGGTGGTTTCTGAGCCCATGGTGGCGGCCATGTACACGCCTTCAATCCAGTTGCGCGCCTCGGTGACCAAAGGCACCGTGGTGCTGCGTCGTCCGCCAAAAATAAAGGCGTCAATCGCCACGCCAGCGGGGTCGTCCCACGCGCTGTCGAGCGCTGGGTTGTTGCTGGCCGCTACGGTAAAGCGTGCGTTGGGGTGGGCGGCTTTGGTGCCTTTTTCGGCGGCTATGGCTGGCGTCCAGTCGTTGCCTTGCCAATCGATGGCGTGGGCTGGCGCTTCACCCATGCCTTCCCACCATACATCGCCGTCGTCGGTTAGGGCCACATTGGTAAAAATCACGTCGCGCTCCAAGCTGCGCATGCAGTTGGGGTTGGTGATGGTGTTGGTGCCCGGCGCCACGCCAAAGTAGCCCGCCTCGGGGTTGATGGCGCGCAGCCGCCCATTGGCGTCGGGTTTGATCCACGCGATGTCATCGCCAATGGTGGTGACTTGCCAGCCCTCAAAGCCTTGTGGCGGAATCAGCATGGCAAAGTTGGTTTTGCCGCAGGCGCTGGGAAACGCCGCAGCCACATGGTATTTTTTGCCTTCGGGGTTGGTTACACCCAAGATCAGCATGTGTTCGGCCAACCAGCCCTGGTCGCGCCCCATGGTGGAGGCAATGCGCAACGCAAAACACTTTTTGCCCAGCAGCGCGTTGCCCCCATAGCCCGAGCCGTAGCTCCAAATCTCGCGCGTCTCTGGGTAGTGCACGATGTACTTGGTGGTTGGGTTGCAAGGCCACGGCACATCGGCCTGGCCAGCTTGCAGTGGCGCGCCCACGGTGTGCACACAGGGTACAAAGTCGCCGTCGGTGCCAAGCACGTCGTACACCGCCGCGCCCATGCGCGTCATGAGCTTCATGTTCACCGCCACATACGGGCTGTCGGAGAGCTCCACCCCCACGTGCGCAATTGGGCTGCCCAGCGGCCCCATAGAAAACGGCACCACGTACATGGTGCGGCCTGTCATGCAACCGTCAAACAACGGCTGTAAAGTAGCGCGCATGGTGGCCGGGTCTTCCCAGTTGTTGGTCGGGCCGGCGTCTTCTTGTTTTTGGCTACAAATAAAAGTGCGGTCTTCCACCCGTGCCACGTCCGAAGGATCGGACCAAGCCAAATACGAGTTGGGCCGCTTGGTGGCGTTGAGCTTGCGCAGGGTTCCAGCGGCTACCATTTGGTCGCAAAGGGCCTGGTACTCGGCGTCGCTGCCGTCGCACCAGTGGATGCGATCGGGCTTGCACAGGGCGGCCATGTCGGACACCCAAGCCAACAGACCTGGGTGTTTAACTGCGGCGGGCGCGCCTAATGCTTGCGCAGGGAGGGGTTGGTTCATACAAGCTCCAGCAAAATAAAAAAAGCGTCATGTCGAAAAATGGCCTAACCATCTTTCGGCATGCGCCCACTGGGCAGTTGTACGAGAAGCGGCGACGCCCGAGCCCCGCCTAGATGGCAGGGCCAAAGGAGGCCGTTAGGCCATGGTGACCGCGATAAAAGCCAACAAAAACATAAGCAAACCGCCGGCAAGGGGCAGCACCCAGGGGATTTGGTGCACCACTTGCTCCGCTGGATCGTCGGATGTGCTTTGAGACTGGTTTGGGTCAGACATAAATGGATCTCCGTGGCGTGGGCCGTGGCCCGCCGGCCGCCGTGGCATCAAAAAACAAACGAACCGGCATTTTAAGGCAGTCGGCTGCTAAAGCAAGGCGTAGGTGGTGCTGGCGCGGTAGACCGATTTGCCGTCGTTGGCGCCGCTGATGTCAATTTCGCCAAAGGCCAAACTTTTGCCGGCGCGCAGCACCGTGGCCTGCACCAAGGCGTCTTGTGCAGACAAAGGGCGCATGAACTGCCCGCCCAGCTGCACCGTGGTCATGGGGCGAAAGGCCCCAAGGTGCTGCATGAGGGCCAAAACCATGGCGGTGTCGGCCGCCGCCATCATGGCTTGGCCGCACAACACATCGCCCACCCGGGTCAGCTCGGGCGTAACCGGCAACCGCAGCCGCACGCTGCTGCCCTGGGCCTGCTCCACCTTAAGCTGCAAAGCCTGTACCCAAGGCGCAAAGTACTCAGTCAAAGCGGCTTGCAAGACCTCAACGGTCATGGGTGAATCGCTCATAGTTGCTCCCACGGCAGCCCTTCGTGCCGCCAACCGTTGCGGGTGGAGCGATGAAAATCATCGTCCAAGTCGCCTTCAAAGCCAAACAACACGTTCACCACCTCGGTGTACCCGGCCGACTCCAGCGCCTGGCCGGCATCAATGGTGCGCTTGCCGCTGCGGCAAATCAACACCAGCGGCTGGCTGAGCGCCGGTGCCTCACGCTGCACGGCGGCCACAAAGGCCTCGGGGTTGGGGGTGAGGTCGGGGTACTCATACCATGGGATATTGATCACCCCAGGCGGACGGCCAACGTACAGCGATTCAATCTCCATGCGCACATCGACAAAAGTGGCGTCTGGATGCTGCTGCAGGTAGGCCCACGTTTGTTGGGGGGTGAGGTGTTTCATTGGGCGTTATTGTGAGCCAAGTTGCGCCGGCTTGTCGTTAAAATCAAATACGGTGCACAGCCCTTGTGTGCCTTAACCCATGGCCGCTGAGGCTTGTTGCTTTGAATTCCCCCAACTACACCCGTGGACAATGCCTGGCGCAGTGGCTGGCGCAGCGCATTGTGCTTTTTGACGGCGCCATGGGCACCATGATTCAGCGCCTGCGCTTAACCGAAGCCGCTTATCGGGGTGAGCGTTTTGCCGATTGGGGCCAAGACCTTAAAGGCAACAACGAGCTGTTGAGCTTAAGCCAGCCGCAAGTCATACGCGATATTCACGCCCAATACCTGGCCGCGGGTGTGGACATGATTGAGACCAACACCTTTGGTGCCACCTCGGTGGCGCAGGGCGATTACGGCATGGGCGCGCTGGCGCGCGAGATGAACCTGGCCTCGGCGCAACTGGCGCGAGAAGTGGCCGATGCCGCCAGCACCCCCGAGCGCCCGCGGTTGGTGGCCGGTGCGCTTGGCCCGACACCGCGCACCGCCAGCATCAGCCCCGATGTGAACGACCCTGGCGCGCGCAACGTAACCTTTGATGAACTGCGCCAAAGCTATTTGGAGCAGGTGTTGGCGCTGATCGAAGGCGGGGTGGACGCACTGTTGGTTGAAACCATTTTTGACACGCTCAACGCCAAAGCCGCGTTGTTTGCCATTGACGAGGCCTTTGAAGCCTCTGGCGAACAGCTGCCCTTGATTGTCAGCGGCACCGTAACCGATGCCTCGGGGCGTTTGCTCTCGGGCCAAACGGTGTCGGCGTTTTGGGCCAGTGTGCGGCACATGCGGCCGCTGGCCGTGGGCCTGAACTGTGCCTTGGGCGCGGCCCTGATGCGGCCTTATTTGCAAGAACTTGCGCGGGTGGCCAGCGACACCTACATCAGCTGCTACCCCAATGCCGGTTTGCCCAACCCCATGAGCGAAACCGGGTTTGACGAAACCCCGCAAGACACCAGTCGCCTGTTGCACGGCTTTGCCGCCGAGGGGTTGGTGAATTTGGTTGGCGGCTGCTGCGGCACCACCCCCGAACACATCGCCGCCATCGGCGCCCTGGTGCAGGGGCAGGCGCCGCGCCCGTTGGCGCTGGCCTAACGCGGTTGGCCATTTGATGCGCCCGCCGCGGTTGCCATGAGCGAGAGCTTGGCCCTGGCGTGGCAGCTGCTGGTGCAGGCCGACGCCACCGTGATGGCTGTGGCTTGGCGCTCTTTACAAGTCAGCGCCTGGGCCACCTTGCTGGCTTGTGGGTTGGGCGTGCCATTGGGGGCCTGGCTGGCGTTGTTGCGCTCGCGCGCCAAGCCGGTGTTGGCGGCGCTGTTGGGCACCTACGTGGCGGTGCCGGCGGTGGTGGTGGGCTTGGTGGCCTATGTGCTGCTTTCGCGCAGCGGCCCGCTGGGTTTTTTGGGGTGGCTGTACTCGGTGAAAGCCATGGTGCTCGCGCAAACCCTGTTGGTGTTGCCGCTGGCGGCCATGCTGGCCATGCAAATCGTGCATCAAAGTCAACAGGTGGTGGGCGAGCGCTTGCTCTCCATGGGGGCCAGTTTGCCTTGGCGTGTGCTGCTGCTGTTGCACCACGAGCGCCGCGCGTGGGCCACGGTGGCCATTACGTGCTTTGGCCGCGCCATTGCCGAGGTGGGTACGGTGATGATGGTGGGCGGCAACATCGAGGGCTTTACCCGGGTGCTTACCACCGCGGTGGCGCTGGAGACCAGCAAAGGCAACCTGGCCATGGCCATGGCATTGGGCGTGGTGTTGTTGGGCCTGGTGCTGGCGTTGCAGCTGGTGTTGTTGGCGCTTAAGGCTTGGCCGCTGGGCGCCACGCCCAGCTTGCGAGGGCCTGCCGCATGAGCCCGTTGACCCTGCACCAAGTACAAGTTGCCTACGGCAAAAAGCGGGTGCTGGATGTGCCCGAACTGCAGCTGCACGCGGGCGAGCCCACCGCCTTGGTGGGCCCCAATGGCAGCGGCAAAACCACACTGTTGCGTTTGCTGCATGGGCTGATTGCACCAAGTCGAGGCCAGGTGCAGCGCCCGCCCGTGCCGGTGGCCATGGTGTTTCAGCAGCCGGCCATGCTTCGCCTGAGCTGCGCGCGCCTGTTGTGGCTGGCGGCGTGGTGGGGCAGTGGCTCGGTGCGTCAGGCGGCGCAGCAAAGCGCGCATTGGCTGCAAGCGTTGCAGCTGCAAGAAGTGGCGCAGCAATGCGCCAGCCAGTTGTCGTTGGGGCAGCAGCAGCGCCTGGCCTTGGCCTTGGCGTTGGCCAAACAGCCCCGCGTGCTGTTGCTGGACGAGCCCACCGCCAGCATGGACGCGCCCAACGCCGCGTTGGCAGAAAACACCGTGCGCCAATTCATTCAGCACACGCAGCCGGTGTGGCTGGTGATGTCCAGTCACCACCCGCAACAGGTGGCCACGCTTGCCACACGCGTGTTGCACCTTGACCATGGCCGGGTGGTGGCCGATCAACGGCGGGCGCCGCAGGCCGAGACGCCTGGATTGCGTTAACCTTAAGCCACACCATGTCCCAGCGCTTGTTACGTTACGCCGCCTTGGCACTTTTTTGGGTTGCGCCCGGGGTGCATGCCGCGCCGCCCGCGGCTTTGGTGCTGGCGTCTACCACGTCAACGCAAAACAGTGGCCTGCTGGCGCATGTGTTGCCCACCTTTACCGCCCAAACCGGCATACAAGTTAAGGTGGTGGCGGTGGGCACCGGACAAGCCATGGCGCTGGCCCGTCGTGGCGACGCCGACGTGTTGTTGGTGCACGACCCCCAAGCCGAAGCGGCTTTTGTGGGCGAGGGCTATGGCGAGCGGCGCCTGCCGGTGATGTACAACGACTTTGTGTTGGTGGGACAGCGCGCCGACCCGCTTGCCATCAAGGGCCGTACCCTTGCGTCGGCCTTGGCGGCGCTGGCCCAAAGCAACGCGCCGTTCGTGTCACGCGGAGACCGCAGCGGCACGCACGCGGCGGAGTTGCGCTTTTGGCGCGCCGCCGGGGTTGAACACACCGGCACGGGTTATATGGCATGTGGTTGCGGCATGGGCGCCGCACTCAATCTGGCCTCGGCCAAGTCGGCTTACACCTTGACCGACCGCGCCTCATGGGTGAGCTTTAAAAACAAAGGCGACCTGGAAATTGTGGTGCAAGGTGAGCCGGCGCTATTCAACCCCTATGGCGTGATTGTGGTGAGCACCGCGCGCCACGCGCACGTAAACCAAGCCGGCGCGCAAGCCTTTGCCGACTGGATCACGTCAGCCCCTGGGCAGACCGCCATTGCAAACTATCGCGTGGGCGGCATGCAACTTTTCTTTCCCAGCGCGAACTAACAAGTACCGGGCGCACCTTTGGCGGTGCCCATCGGTACGTCCATGCCCATCCAAGCATGACAGGGCAACACATGACATATACGCAGGGAGAAAAAACAACATGAACCATCGAGCCGATCAAGCCGTTTGCAACGTGACCCAACACCGGGTTGACCCGCGGCGGCGTTCACTGGTGCTGGGGGCAATGGCCGCGCCGGCGTGGCTTGCCGGCCCAGGCGTTGCGCAGGCCAGCGACGGCCTGGAGCTGGTTGCGGCCGCGAACACCCAGCCGCTGGCAACCGGCCCCATTCAGCCCACCGCGATGTGGCTGTACAACGGCCGTCACCCGGGCCCGGTGGTAAGGGTGCGCCAGGGCAGCGACATTCAGGTGCGCTTACACAACCAATTGCCGCAACCCACCACCCTTCATTGGCACGGCCTACGGGTGCCAAACGCTCTCGATGGGGTGCCGGGCATCACCCAAGCGCCGATTGCCAGCGGTGAGACCTTTACCTATCGCTTTGTTGCACACGACGCCGGCACCTTTTGGTACCACCCACACTTCAACTCCGTAGAGCAAGTCGGGCGTGGCCTATCGGGCGCGGTGGTGGTTGACGAGGCCAAGCCTGTGGAGGTGGATGACGATTGGTTGTGGGTGCTGTCCGACTTTCGCCTAGACGGCCAAGGGCAGTTGGTTGAAGGCTTTGGAAGCCTGCGCGACGCCGCCCATTCGGGCCGCTTGGGCAACACCGTGCTCATCAACGGGGCCTTGTCGCGAGATTTTGTGGCCAGGCCACACGCACGAATTCGGCTGCGTTTTGTGGCTGCCACCAGCGCACGAATTTTTGGTTTGACGTTCAAGGGTGCGAGGGCATGGCTGATGGCGATTGACGGGCACCCCGTGGCGGCAACGCTGCTCACCGAGCCATTGGTGTTGGCCCCGGGGCAACGCGCCGACGTGCTGTGGGAGGCGCCGGCGGCCAACCAAACCGCTCAAGTGCTCGACGCGTTTTACCCACGGCAAAGCTATCAGCTCGCCAGCTTGCGCACCAGCGGCGCGCCGTTGCGCGCTGTGCAAGCCGCACCCCCATCGTTACCAGCCAACCCGCTGCCGGAGGCACGGGTGCTTAACCAAGCGCCGGTGTCGTTGCTGTTGCAAGGCGGCGCCATGAGCCGCCAAGCCACGCGCGAGGCGGTGTGGTTGATCAATGGAAAAGCCATGACCGAACAAGGCATGGTCAAGGGGGCAGCGGCTGCGCCCCCGCTGTTTGTGGCCAAAGCCAACACCGCCTTCGATATGGTGCTGGACAACCAAACCCGGTGGTACCACCCGCTGCACTTTCATGGCTCGTGGCTGCGCCAACGCATGGGCAACCAATGGGGCCCAATTCGCGACACGCTGTTGGTGTCGCCAAACCAAAAAGTTGCGTTTCGGTGTCAGGTGGGCGAGCCCGGCAAATGGATGGTGCACTGCCACGTGCTGGGGCATCAAGCCACAGGCATGATGGGCTATTTCGTGGTCACCTAACCCCGCGCGGTGGTATCAGCTCAGCCCGTCAAACGGCCACACGGTCAGCCACTGACCGGGGCTGACTTCGGTGGTGTCGGCGGACAGCTCAATCAGGCAGTTGGCCTCGCTCATCGAGCGCAAAATGCCCGAGCCCATGCCGCCGGTGGTGCGCACCTGCCATTGGTTGCTGGCTGAGCGCGCAACCACCCCGCGCCTAAATTCTGTGCGACCGGGCTTTTTGCGAAGCGTCTCAGCGGCCAATGCGTGGTAGCCCACGTCGGCTTCGGCCGTGGCGCCCATCAGCGTCAGCAGCGCCGGGCGCACCAGTACGTAAAAGGTCACCATGACCGCCACCGGATTGCCGGGCAAACCAAAAAGCAATGGCCCGTTGTGCATGCGGCCAAAGGCCATGGGGCGGCCAGGCTGAATCGCAATTTGCCAAAACGCCACGTCGCCAAGTTCACGCATCACGGCTTTGGTGTGATCGGCCTCGCCAACCGACACCCCGCCCGAGGTGATCACCACATCGGCCTGGGCACCGGCCTGCGCAAAGGCATCACGCAGCGCGGCCGGGTCGTCGGGAACAATGCCCAAATCAATCGCTTGCACCCCCAGCGTGTGCAGCATGGCGGCCATGGTGTAGCGGTTGCTGTCGTAAATGCAGCCTTCTGGCAGGGGCTGACCCACATCGCGCAACTCGTTGCCAGTCGAAAAAAACGCCACCCGCAAGGGTGGGCGTACCGCCACTTGAGCCAACCCCACCGAGGCCAGCAAGCCCACATCGGCCGGGCGCAACACGCGCCCACCCGCCAGCATGGTGTGGCCCTGGGTTAGGTCTTCGCCGCACAAACGCCGGTTGGCTCCCTGGCGCACGGCTTGTGCGTCCCAGCTGGCGTGGCCGTTGTGCGCTTGCACCTGTTCTTGTGGCACCACGGTGTCGGTGCCTTGCGGCATCACGGCGCCGGTCATCACCTGCACGCACTGCCCGGGCGGACACGCCAGCGGCTGCGCCTGCCCGGCGTGGCGACGGCTGGCCACGGGCACTTGCCACACCCCTTGGTTGCCGTGCCGCTGCAGCAACTCGGCGTGGTTAAAGGCGTAGCCGTCCATGGCGCTGTTGTCGTGCGGTGGCACATTAAGGGGGGCGGCCACCGGCAGCGCCAACACTTTGCCTAGCGCTTGGCCAATTGGGGTGGGCTGGCTGAGCGCGCTGCCTGCTTGGCAATGCTGGGCCAAGATGGCGCGAACTTGTTCAATCGGCAGCAGGTTCATGGCAGGCAACTAGGCGGCGCGGGCGCGTAATTCGGCCAACTCGTGCGGCGTGTTGGCGTTAAAAAAGGCTTGTGGGTCGGCAAACGGCACCAGCTCGCAGCGCAGCTGGTTGGTCCAGGTGTCGATTTTTCTGCCGCCACCTTGCAAGTAATGGTGTAGGTGGTGGTGCAGCGAGGCGCGCAACAGCAAAAACACCGGTTGCCGCTGGGTGTGGCCCGAGTCGTCGGTGGTAACCGGCATGGCGGCGTCGGCCCCTGCGGCTTGGGCGGCGTTGAGCAGCGTGGCCACCAGGTCGGCAGGAAAAAAAGGCGTGTCGCAGGGCACCGTTATAAGCCAAGGCGTGTGGCAGTGTGGCAGCCCTGCCAACACACCGGCCAAAGGCCCCTGAAAATCATCGGCCAAGTCGGGCACCACAGCAGGGCCCAGGTCTTGGTAAGTGGCCAGGTTGCGGTTGGCGTTGATCAGCACCGAATGCACTTGCGCAGCCAGGCGCTGCAGCACGTGGGCCACCATGGGCCTATCGCCCAAAGGTTGCAGCCCCTTGTCTACGCCGCCCATGCGTTGCGCGCGGCCACCGGCAAGCACCAAACCCGTAACCTGTGGCTGCCCTGTCATGCCGCGCTGAACTAGGTGGGCTGCACCACAATTTTGGGAAACTTCGAGGCCATGTCTTTGCCCAAACGGGCCACGGCCACCGAAAGCTGGCGCGCCATGCTGGCGTAGCGCGCGCTGATCTCGCTGGTGGGGTCGGCCGCCACGGTCGGCGCGCCCTCGTCGGCGTCGCGGCGAATACGAATATCCAGCGGCAAACTGCCCAGCAGCGGCACCTGCAGCTCGGCGGCCAAGGCCTCGGCGCCGCCGCTGCCAAAAATCGGCTCGGTGTGGCCGCATTGCGAGCAGGTGTGCAGCGCCATGTTTTCAATTAAGCCAAGCACCGGCACCGACACTTTTTCAAACATCCGAATGCCTTTGCGGGCATCCAGTATCGCCACCTCTTGCGGCGTGGTTACCACCACCGCTGCGGTTACCGGCATGCGCTGCGCCAGTGTTAGGTGAATGTCGCCGGTGCCGGGTGGCATGTCCACCAGCAAATAGTCCAGGTTATCCCAGTGCGTTTGCCTAATCAGCTGCTCCAGTGCCTGCGTCACCATGGGGCCGCGCCAAATCATGGCGTCGTCTTTGCCCACCAAAAAACCAATCGAGCTCACCTGCAGACCATGCCCCAATTTGGGTTTAATGGTTTTGCCGTCGTCGGTTTCGGGCCGGCCGTGCAGGCCAAGCATGGTGGGAATGCTGGGGCCGTAAATATCGGCGTCTAATACGCCCACGCGCGCGCCCTCGGCGGCCAGCGCCAACGCCAAGTTCACGGTGGTGGTGCTTTTGCCCACCCCGCCCTTGCCCGAGGCCACCGCCACCAAATTGCGCACCCCCGCCACACGTTCCACCCCATGCGCAACCGCGTGCTCGGCAATGTGGGTGTGCACCTGCACCAAGGCCGCATCAACCTCTGGCAGCGCTTGCAGGGCGTCGCGCACGTTGTTGGCCAGGCCCTCGTGCAAACTGCGGGCAGCAAAACCCAGCACCAACTCCACCGTGGCTTGGCCGTTTTCTAAACGGGCCGATTGCACCAAGCCGGCTTGCACCACATTGGCTTGCACCGCGTCGCACCACACCTGCAAAAGCGCGGGCTGCAGCGCGGGGTCGATGGGGGTTGGTTTCATGGCTTCCCTTTTAACAAGCCCAAGCGGTGGGCGTGGCAACAAAACAAAACCCGCCTATTACACCGCAACCGGTCCAACCCCAGCGCGGCGGCGCGTAACATAAGGTGGTGTCTGCGTTTGTTCATTCTCATCATCTGCCGCAGCTGTCGCAAGCGGCGGCGCCGTTGGTTTGCCAAGTTAGCGTGGTAGACGAGCGCGGGCGCAGCAAGCCGCTGCACGTGCCAGCCGAGCGGCCCCTAACCATTTACCTCAATAAGCAAGAAACCGTTACGTTAATGACGCTGGGCGCCGCCCCCGAGGCGCTGGTGCTGGGTTGGCTGCGTAACCAACAGCTGGTGCAGCAGTTGCACGACGTGCAAAGCATACAAGTGGATTGGGGCGTATCGGCCGCGGCGGTGCAAGCCACCCCGCAGGCGCTGCAACGCTGGCAAACCGCGCAGCATCAGCGCACGGTAACCAGTGGCTGCGGCCAAGGCTCGCTGTATGGCGATATTTTGGCCAACCTAGACCGCGTGCAACTTAACCCCCAAGCGCGGCTTGATACCGCCACCGTGGTTAACCTGGTGGCCAAGGTGCGGGCCCACCCCTCGGTGTACAAGCAGGCCGGCTCGGTGCACGGCTGTGGCTTGTTTAGAGGCAGCGAACTGCTGCACTGGGTTGAAGACGTGGGCCGACACAACGCCGTAGACGCCATTGCCGGTCTGATGTGGCTGCACCAACTTAGTGGTGACGACTTGGTGTTTTACACCACCGGGCGGCTCACCTCAGAAATGGTGATCAAGGGCGCACAAATGGGCATACCGTTTTTGCTCTCGCGCTCGGGTGTCACGCGCATGGGCTTGGACATGGCGCAGCGTGTGGGCCTTACACTTATTGGGCGCTGTTCGGGCGAACATTTTTTGGTTTATCACGGCCAACACCGCCTGCAATGGCCGGCATTAAATACGGATTCATGACCTCTTTGCATTCCCCCGCGGCGCCAGCGCGCGCCATGCCGCCCATGCTGCTGTCTGGGCTGGAGCCCTTGGCCATTAGCGGGCAAAGCCTATTTGTCAACGTTGGCGAGCGCACCAACGTGACTGGGTCTAAGGCGTTTGCGCGATTGATTCTTAACGAGCAATACGAACAAGCCCTGGACGTGGCGCGCCAGCAAGTAGAAAACGGCGCCCAAATCATTGATATCAACATGGACGAAGCCATGCTTGATAGCCAAGCGGCCATGGTGCGCTTTTTAAACCTGCTGGCGGCCGAGCCCGACATTGCGCGCGTGCCCGTGATGATCGATTCCAGCAAATGGAGCGTGATTGAAGCCGGGCTGCAATGCGTGCAAGGCAAAAGCATTGTGAACAGCATCAGCCTAAAAGAAGGCGAAGAAGAATTTTTGCGCCAAGCCAAACTGGTGCGCCGTTATGGCGCGGCCGCGATTGTGATGGCCTTTGACGAACAAGGCCAAGCCGACACCTACGCCCGAAAAATTGAAATCTGCCAGCGCGCCTACACCCTGCTAACCGAGCGCGTGGGCTTTGCGCCCGAAGACATCGTGTTCGACCCCAACATCTTTGCCATTGCCACCGGCATTGAAGAACACGCCAACTACGCCGTTGACTTTATACAAGCCACCGCGTGGATTAAAGCCAACCTGCCCGGGGCCAAAGTATCGGGCGGGGTCAGCAACGTGTCGTTTAGCTTTAGGGGCAACGACGCCGTGCGCGAAGCCATACACACCGTGTTTTTGTACCACGCCATACGCGCCGGCATGGACATGGGCATTGTGAATGCCGGCATGATTGGCGTGTACGACGACCTAGACCCCGAACTGCGCGAACGCGTAGAAGACGTGGTGCTTAACCGCCGCGCCGACGCCGCTGAGCGCCTAATAGAAGTGGCCGAACTGGCCAAAGGCAACGCCCGCGACGACAGCCTAAAAAACGCCTGGCGCGAACTGCCGGTGCGCGAACGCATGGTGCACGCCCTGGTGCACGGCATTGGCGACCACATAACCGAAGACACCGAAGCCATGTGGCAAATCATGCGCGAGCAAGGGCTGCGCCCACTGCACGTGATTGAAGGCCCCCTGATGGACGGCATGAACGTGGTGGGCGACCGCTTTGGCGAAGGCAAAATGTTTTTGCCCCAAGTGGTTAAAAGCGCGCGCGTTATGAAGCAAGCCGTGGCCCACCTGGTGCCCTACATAGAAGAAGAAAAAGCGCAACTGCAAGCCGCCGGGCAAGAAGTGCGCAACCAAGGCAACATCGTGATTGCCACCGTAAAAGGCGACGTGCACGACATAGGCAAAAACATCGTGACCGTGGTGCTGCAGTGCAACAACTTTGAAGTGCACAACATGGGCGTTATGGTGCCGTGGCAAGACATATTGGCCAAAGCCAAACAAGTTAACGCCGACATCGTGGGCTTATCGGGCCTTATTACCCCCAGCCTAGAAGAAATGCAAGTTGTGGCCGCCGAAATGAACCAAGACCCATGGTTTACCGAGCGCCAAACCCCGCTGCTTATTGGTGGGGCCACCACCAGCCGCGTACACACCGCGGTAAAAATTGCACCGCACTACCAAGGCCCCGTGGTGTACGTGCCCGACGCCTCGCGCAGCGTAGGCGTGGCGCAAAGCCTGCTGGGCCAAGACGCGCCGCGCTACTTGGCCGAGCTGCAAACCGACTACCAACGCGTGCGCCAACAACACGCCAACAAAACCACCACCCCACTGTGGCCGCTGGCGCAAGCGCGCGCCAACGCCGCTGCCGTTAACTTTACCCAGTACACCCCAACACGCCCCAAATTTATAGGCCGCCGCGTGCTGCGCAACGTGGCCCTTGAGCAACTGGTGCCCTACATCGACTGGACACCATTTTTTCAAACCTGGGACTTGGCGGGCCCCTACCCCGCCATCTTGCAAGACCACGTGGTGGGCGAACAAGCGCGCAAAGTGCTGGCCGACGCCCAAGCCATGCTAAGCAAAATAGTGGCCGGGCGCTGGCTGCAAGCGCACGCCGTGGTGGGTTTGTACCCCGCGCAGCGTATTAACCACGACGACATTGCCCTGTACCAAGACGAAACCCGCCAGCAAACCGCCATGGTGTGGCACGGCCTGCGCCAGCAAACCGAAAAAACCGAACTCAACGGCGTGATGCGCCCCAGCCGCTCTTTGGCCGACTACGTGGCAGACGCCACCCAAGCCGCCGATTACGTGGGCGTGTGGGCCGTAACCGCCGGGCTGGGCGCCGAGGCGCGGGCCCAAGCCTTTGAAGCCGCGCACGACGACTACAGCGCCATCATGCTCAAAGCCCTGGCCGACCGCCTGGCCGAGGCCTTGGCCGAATGGTTGCACCAGCAAGTGCGCACCGACTGGTGGGGTTACGCCGCCAACGAACAGCTAAGCAACGAACAGCTGATTGCCGAGGCCTACCAAGGCATACGCCCGGCGCCGGGGTACCCCGCGTGCCCCAGCCACTTGGTAAAGCGCAACATGTTTGCGCTGCTTGGTGCCAACGAAATCGACATGGCCCTTACCGAACACCTGGCCATGACACCCGCAGCCAGCGTAAGCGGCTTTTACCTGGCGCACCCCGAGGCGCGGTACTTTAATGTGGGCAAGATAGGCGAAGACCAAATAGCCGACTTGGCGGTGCGCTGCGCCACCCCCGAAGACGAACTGCGCAAATGGCTGGGGCCTAATTTGTCGTAAAAGCCTAGAGCAGGCCCTTTGCGTGGGCGCTGTAAAGCAGGCGAATGAACTTGTTTGCCCAGCGTGGCACCTTGCTGGTTTTTTCCCAGCGAGCTACTGACTGGCCATCAACCCCCAGAAGCTTGCCCAGGGCCGGCTGCGACAACAACATGCCCGCGCTTCGAATGTAGCGAAACTCTGCGCCCGTGAGCAACGACGACTTGCGCGCGAGTGCCAAGCATATGGCGGCGGTGAGGCCATCAAGGTTATGAAATGCCACGCCCTCGCCGAAGGGGGTTTGTTTAACCTCGTAGCCATTGGCAAGCCACACGTTGCGCAAACCGCCGTCGGTATATTGGTACATATCAAGCTCCCTTCCTCTAACCAACAAAACTAGCTGATGCAGCACTGAACCCTTCACTTATCCCAACACCCGCACGTACTGCATGGCCTCGGCCAAGTGCGCGCGCCCTAGGTGTTCGTTGTCGTCTAAATCGGCCACGCTTCGCGCCACGCGCAGCACGCGGTGCAGCCGGCGTGCGCTCCAGCCCAGGCGGTGCGCGGCGTTTTCTGCCCATTGGCGCTCGGCGGTGGGTAGCGCCGTGTGTTGTTGCAAGGCGCTGCCGCTAAGTTGCGCGTTGCTGCTGCCTTGCCTTTGCAGGGCCCGGGCGCGCGCCTGTTGCACTGCTTGCGCCGGGTTGTTTGTTGCAGGGGGTGGGGTTTGCAGCAGCTGCTGGTGCGGCACGGGCTGCAGGTGCAGCACCATGTCCATGCGGTCCAGCAGCGGGCCGCTGATTTTGCTGGTGTAGCGCGCTACGCGTTCGGGGCTGCATTGGCAGCGTGGGCTGCCGTGGTAGCCGCAGGGGCAGGGGTTCATGGCGGCCACCAACATAAAGCGCGCGGGGTAGGTGGCTCGGTGCCCGGCGCGGGCCAGGCGTACCTCGCCGGTTTCCAGTGGTTCGCGCAGCGCCTCCAGGGCTGGGCGGGTAAATTCGGGCAGTTCATCTAAAAACAACACGCCCAGGTGCGCCAGGGTGGCTTCGCCCGGGCGTGGCGGGTTGCCCCCGCCTACCAAGGCCGCGGCACTGGCGCTGTGGTGCGGGGCGCGCAGCGGGGGTTGGCCCCATTGGGTGGTGGCGTTTAGGCCGGCCAGTTCGGCAATGGCTGCGGCTTCTAGGGCGTGGTCGGGGTTAAGTGGTGGCAGCAAGCCGGGCAAGCGCTGCGCCAACATGCTTTTGCCCGCCCCGGGTGGTCCGCACATCAGCACGCTGTGCCCGCCCACAGCGGCCACTTGCAGCGCACGCTTGGCGGCGTGGTGGCCGTGTACTTCGTGCAGCCCGGGGCCTTGATAGGCTGTGTGCCGTGGGGTGTGGTGCGGCAGCGCGGCCCAGCCAGGGTTGGGCGCATGCGGCTGGCGCAGGTGTTGCACCACGGCGGCTAGGCTGGTGGCGCGTATCACTTGCACATGGGGCACCACGGCGGCTTGTTCGGCGCTGCCCGGGGGCAGCACCAGCGCCAGGCCGCTGTGTTGCATGGCGCGCGCCATGGCCAAGGCACCGGCCACGGGGCGCAGGCTGCCGTTAAGCGACAGCTCGCCCGCCCACACAAAAGGCGCCAGGGCCTGGGCCGGCAGCTCGCCGCTGGCGGCCAGCAGGCCCAACGCCATGGGCAGGTCAAACCGGCCCGAGTCTTTGGGTAGGTCGGCCGGGGCCAAGTTCACGGTAATGCGCTGGTTGCTGGGGTAGGGCAGGCCGCTGTGTTCCAGCGCGGCGCGCACGCGCTCGCGGGCTTCTCGTACCTCGGTGTCGGCCAGTCCTACCAGCACAAAGCTGGGCAGGCCGTTGGCGGTGTATACCTCTACATGCACCACGCTGGCTTGCAAGCCATGCAGTGCGCGGCTGGCCACTTGCGCCAGTGCCATGCGTGTTCTCCCTGATGGGGCGTGCCGGGTGGGCCGCCACCGTGTTTTGTTGGTTTATTTTGCCTCAGCCAGGGGCGTGTTTTGGCACAACATTGGTGCACAACGTGGTTTTTGGCCCTGGTTTTTGGGGTTTGTGCGCCGCTTTGGGGCGTAACCGGCCGCGCACTGGGGTGGCACGCCTTGTGCAGTAGGGCTTGGGTATTTGGTTTGAAAGGAACCCAACCGATGAAACTGGTTACGGCAATTATTAAGCCCTTTAAGCTCGACGAGGTGCGCGAAGCCCTTGCCGGCGTGGGGGTGCAGGGCATCACGGTGACCGAGGTCAAGGGCTTTGGTCGGCAAAAGGGGCATACCGAGTTGTATCGGGGCGCCGAGTACGTGGTGGA
>RFXW01000029.1 GCA_009921245.1 Candidatus Fonsibacter lacus
TGCGCCCAAATTCAAACGTGGTGCACTTAATTTTTTTTCAATGGTGGCGCTGCCGCATGCGGGGCACGTAACCAAGCCGCGCGCACGCTGGTCAAGGTAGTCGTCCTCGGAGCCAAACCACCCCTCAAAGGTGTGTCCCACCTCGCATGCCAAATCAAGCACTTTCATAACAACATTATGCGGTCTGGCGTAAAGCCCTAGGCACCCGAGCCGCTTTGCACAGGTGTGGCGCTGGGCACTCGACGGCGCAACAAGTACTGCCACACAAAGCCGGGAAAAGCGAAGGTGGCAAACAAACTCAAGGTCACGGCGTAGAACTCCCAGCCTTGGGCATAGTTTTGCCCGATACGAGCCTCTAACGCCATGGCCACCACACCCACCACGCCGTACATCACCAACCACTCGGCAAGACGCCACGCCAGGGTCTTGTGGTCGCGCACCGGGCCTACCGCCAACCACCGCCGATTAAAAAAAGGCAGGTTGGCGGCCAGACACGCCAACAACAAAACGCTCCACACTTCAAAGCTCTGATTCATATGGCTACACCAACAACGACACCATGGCTTGGGTGCAAATGGCCAGCAAGCCACCCGGCAACAAGCCCAAGGCCAACATGGCCGCCACGTTCAGCGTGAGCGTCAAACGTGCCCCCGCGCCGGGGTTGGGCGCGTCGGTTTGCGTGGCTTGGTCGAAATACATGATTTTGATCAAGCGCAGGTAATAAAACGCACCCACCAACGACATCAACAACGCAAACAGCACCAGCGCCAAAGCCCATGGTGCGTGGCTGGCCAAAACCACTTGCAACACAGCAAATTTGGCATAAAACCCCACCAAAGGTGGCACGCCAGCCAGCGAAAACATACACGCTGCCATGGCCGCAGCCAGCCATGGACTGCGCTGGTTGAGACCCGCAAAGTCTTGCAGCTGATCGCTCTCAAAACCCTCACGAGACAACAACAGCATGACGCCAAACGTTGCCAGCGTGGTCAGCACATAGGTAAGCGCGTAAAACATGCTGGCGCTGTATGCCTGAACCGCCTGCTCCGCCCCACCCTGGGCGCTGACCCCGGCCACCAAGCCAAGCAACAAAAAACCCACATGCGAGATAGTAGAAAACGCCAGCATGCGCTTAAGGCTGCGCTGCGCAATGGCGGCCAAGTTACCCACCAGCAGCGACATCACCGCCAACAACGCCAACATGGGCTGCCAATCCATGGCCAAGGGCAAAAACCCAGCCACCAACAAACGCATGGCCAAAGCAAACGCGGCCAGCTTGGGCGCGGCAGCCAACATCAGGGTCACGGCCGTGGGTGCGCCCTCGTAAACGTCGGGCACCCACATATGAAACGGCACCGCACCCAGCTTAAAGGCCAGCCCGGCCACCACAAACACCACGCCAAGTGCCAACACGCGGGTATCGGCCTGCCCCAGCGTCAGCTGCGCAGCCAAGGCGGGCAGCTCGAGCGTGCCGGTGGCACCGTACATCATGGACATGCCATACAGCATGAAGCCACTGGCCATGGCGCCCAACACAAAATACTTCATTGCCGCTTCTGAGGCGTTTAAATCGTCGCGTCGCAACGCCACCAGCGCGTAACTCGACAGCGTGAGCAACTCAAGCCCCAGGTACAGCAGCAGCAGGTGGTTGCCGGTCATCATGACAAACATGCCCAACAGTGCCAGCAGCGAAAGCGAAAACATCTCGCTGCCACGCAGCATGTCACGGCTTTGCGCATAAGGCTTGGCGTACACCAGCGTAACCAGCAACGCCAACGACGCGGCCGACTTGAGCCAACTGCCCATGGTGTCCTGCACCACCATGCCCCCAAACGCCGTCCCCTGCACGTCGTTAACGGCCAGGATCGCGTGCCACAACGCCAATGCCGCCAGCGTCATAAGGGTCGCCAAATAGGCGCGTAGACGCAGCGGATCCTGACTCCACAAATCCAGCAGCGCCACCAAGCATGCCATGATGAGCAAAAAGATTTCGGGATAAATCACGAACAAGTTCATTGCGTTACGCTCCGCCCTAGGGCAATTTGCTCTTGGCCACGTGGCTTAACAATTCCACCACCGACGGATCAATGATGTCAGTGAAGGGCTTGGGATACACGCCCATGGCCAACACCGCAAGCGCCAGCAAGGTCAGCACCAGCGTCTCGCGCCCTGTGATGTCGGTTAACTTGGCCACCGCCGGGTTGGCCACCGCACCAAACAGCACACGCTTGATCATCCATAAGGTGTAGGCCGCGCCCAGCACCAACGCCGTGGCCGCGCCCAAGCCCAACCAAAAGTTGGCCTTGACCGCCGCCAAAATCACCATCCATTCGCCCACGAAGCCGGCGGTGCCTGGCAGGCCACTGTTGGCCATGGCAAACAGCACGGCAAAGGCGGCAAAGCGCGGCATGGTATTAACCACCCCGCCGTAAGCGGCGATATCGCGCGAGTGCGTGCGGTCGTAAAGCACACCAATGCATAAAAACATGGCCGCCGACACAAAGCCGTGCGCAATCATTTGCACCACCGCCCCACTCATACCCAGCGGCGCAAACACAAAAAAGCCCAAGGTAACAAACCCCATGTGCGCCACAGATGAATACGCCACCAGTTTTTTCATGTCGGTTTGCACCAAAGCCACCAACCCAACATAAATCACCGCCACCAGCGACAGCCCCAACATCAGCCCAGCCCAGTCCTGCGAAGCGTCGGGCGCGATGGGTAAAGAAAAGCGCAAAAAGCCATACGCGCCCAACTTAAGCATGATCGCCGCCAGCACCGCCGACCCCCCAGTGGGCGCTTCCACGTGCACGTCGGGTAACCATGTGTGCACCGGCCACATGGGAACCTTGACAGCGAAAGCGGCGAGAAACGCAAAGAACAGCGCGTTCTGCTCTGCCGCCGACAACGGCAAATTGGCCCATACCCCCAAGTTAAAGCTTCCGCCTGAGGCGTTGTACAAATAAATCACGGCCGCCAGCATCAACAGCGAGCCCGCCAAGGTGTACAAAAAGAACTTAAACGCGGCGTAAATGCGGTTGGGCCCACCCCATACGCCAATGATGAGGTACATGGGGATCAGCGTGGCCTCAAAAAACACATAAAACAGCAAGCCATCGACCGCACAGAACACGCCAATCATCAAGCCCGATAGCACCAAAAAAGCGCCCAGGTACTGATGCACACGCTGCGTAACGCTTTGCCCCACCGATAACACCACCACCCAGGTGGTGAACGCGGTGAGCACAATCAACCAAAAAGAAATCCCATCCACGCCCAAGTGGTAGTAAACCCCAAAGCGCTCAATCCACGCGGCTTGCTCTTGCAGCTGCATACCGGCCACGCCAGGCGCAAACTGCCACGCCATGGGGCCAACCACGAGGCCACCCGCTGCACGCGCTGGGCCTGGGCTTGCTGCCCAAGTGCCAACACCACCAATCCCGACAACACGGGCGTCCATACGGCAAGGCTTAACGCTCCCATGCTGTTGTGCTCCTTAAGCCAGCCATACAAACACCGTCACCAGGGCAAACACGCCCGCCAGCATCGCCAACGCATAGTGCGACAGCAAACCACTTTGCCACTGCCTTACCTGTGCCGACAACCAGCCAATGGCACGCCAACTGGCGTTGACCACGCCGGTCTCAATCAGCCCTTGGTCTGCCCCGCGCCACAAACCGCGGCCTAAGGCCCGGGCGCACCGAGCCAGTACGTGTTCGTTGAACCAGTCAAAGTAGTATTTGTTTTCCAGCACTTTCACCACTGGCCGCAGCGCCTGCGCCACCCGAGCCGGGACATCGGGGCGCACCAGGTAGCACCACCATGCCGCCAAGGTGCCGGCCACCAGCAGCACAAATGGCAAGGTGGTGAGCCCGTGAATGGCCATGCCCACCGGCCCCAAAAATGTCTCGGCCAAACGCGCCATGGCCGGGTGCTGGGCTGCATCCACCACCACCGCACCGGCAAGCCAATCGCCGTACAACATCGGCTCGATCAACCCATAGCCAAGCACCACCGATGGCACGGCCAACAACACCAAAGGCACAGTCACCACCCATGGCGACTCGTGCGGCTTACCCGCATGGGGCGGGTGATGCCCATGATCATCGGCGTCATCCGCGTGCGGCACTTGGTCGTAGCGTTCGGTGCCATGAAACACCAAAAACAACAAGCGGAAAGAGTAAAACGCTGTAATGAACACGCCAGCCACCACCGCCGCGTAGGCCCAGCCCGCCGCCGATAAGTTGCTTAG
Organism: Candidatus Fonsibacter lacus; assembly: GCA_009921245.1. GTDB lineage: Bacteria > Pseudomonadota > Gammaproteobacteria > Burkholderiales > Burkholderiaceae_C > RS62. Next base: position 4,253 of record RFXW01000029.1, read on the forward strand.
GTGCACCGCCTCAATGATGCTGTCTTTGGAATAAAACCCTGAGAAAAAAGGCGTGCCAACCAAGGCCAACGTGCCAATCAGCGACGTGACATACGTGATCGGCATGTACTTGCGCACGCCGCCCATGTAGCGCATGTCTTGGTTGTGGTGCAAGCCCATGATGACCGAACCCGCCGCCAAAAACAGCAAGGCCTTGAAAAACGCGTGTGTGGCCAAGTGAAACACCGCCACCGAATACGCCGAGGCCCCCAACGCCACCGTCATGTAACCCAGCTGCGAGAGGGTGGAATACGCCACCACCCGCTTGATGTCGTTTTGCACCACGCCAAGCAAGCCCATGAACAGCGCGGTGATGGCCCCCACCACCAGTATCAAGTTCAGCGCGGTGTCGGACAGTTCAAACAGCGGCGACATACGCGCCACCATAAAAATACCCGCCGTGACCATGGTGGCGGCGTGAATCAAGGCCGAGATGGGGGTCGGGCCCTCCATGGAATCGGGCAGCCACACGTGCAACGGAAACTGCGCCGACTTGCCCATGGCGCCCACAAACAATCCAATGCAGGCCACCGTGATCACCAACCAATCGGTGCCCGGTAGCGTTTGTTGCGCCAACGCGGGCCCAGCGCCAAACAGTTCGGTGTAGTTCAACGTGCCACCGTAACCCACCAACACGCCAATACCCAAGATGAAGCCAAAATCACCCACGCGGTTCACCAAAAACGCCTTGAGGTTGGCAAACACCGCCGTGGGCCGGGTGTACCAAAAGCCAATCAGCAAATAAGACACCAAACCCACCGCCTCCCAGCCAAAAAACAGCTGCAGCAGGTTGTTGCTCATAACCAGCATCAGCATGGCAAATGTGAACAACGACAAGTAAGAGAAAAAGCGGTTGTACCCGGGATCATCTGCCATGTACCCAATGGTGTACACATGCACCATGAGCGAGACGAAGGTCACGACGCACATCATGAGTGCCGTCAGCCCGTCCACCATGAAGCCAATCTCCATGCGCAGACCACCTACCACCATCCACTCGTACAGGGTGCCGTTAAAAGACGCGCCTTGTGTGATGACCTGCCACAAGGTAAGCAGCGACAGCGCGCAAGCCACTGCCACCGCACCAATGGTTAGGGTGTGCACGGCGCGCCGGCCCAGCCAGTTGCCCCCAAGCTGGGTGCCCAACACCCCGGCAACCAAAGCCCCCAGCAATGGCGCCAGCGGCACCCACACCAGTTGCGTAACAGATAAAGTAGCGCCCATGCCAGCGTTTGCCTTTGTTAGCCTTTGAGGCGATCCAACGCCTCAACGTTAATCGTGGAGCGATTGCGAAACAGCAACACCAGAATCGCCAAGCCAATGGCCGATTCTGCTGCCGCAACAGTTAAGATGAAAAACACAAAAACTTGTCCGTGCATATCGCCCAGGTAAGCCGAGAAGGCGACAAAGTTCATGTTCACGGCCAGCAACATCAGCTCAATTGCCATGAGCAGCACAATCAGGTTGCGCCGATTAATAAAAATTCCCACCACCGCAATGGCAAACAAGATCGCGGCAAGCACCAAAAAGTGTCCCAATTGCAGGGTCATGTCGCATCCCCCTCGGTGTCTTGTTGGGTATCAGGCGCGGGGCGACGCACCGGCGGCATACTGAGCACGCGCAACCGGTCGGCTTTGCGCGCCCGCACCTGCACGCTGGCATCGGTGTGGCGTGAATCTTTGCGCTCGCGCAGCGTCAGCGCGATGGCCGCCACAATCGCCACCAGCAACAGCACCGCGGCGATTTCCAACGGATAAACATATTCGGTGTAAAGCAACATGCCCAAGGCCTTGGTGTTAGAAGCCTGCCCCACGGGCAAACCCCCAACCTGACCAAACCCTTGCCACAGCACCGAGGCCAATTCGGCTGCCATTAGGCCACCAACCAGCGCGGCCAATGGCAGATGACGCCAAAATTGTCCGCGCAGAGCATCGACATTGATGTCGAGCATCATCACCACAAACAAAAACAACACCATCACAGCGCCTAGGTACACCAGCACCAGCACAATGGACAAAAACTCGGCCTTGAGCAGCATCCAAATAAGCGCGGCCTGGAAAAAGGCCAGCATGAGGTAAAGCGTGGCGTGTACCGTGTTGCGCGCGGTGACCACACGCACCGCGGCAAACAACAGCAGCGCGGCAAACACATAAAAAAGAGAAGTAATCCAATCCATGATGAGCGCCTAGCGATAAGGCGCGTCAGCCGCGCGGTTGGCTGCAATGTCTTGCTCGTAACGATCGCCCACGGCCAACAACATCTCTTTGGTGAAGTACAGATCGCCACGCTTTTCGCCGTGATACTCCAAAATATGGGTCTCTACGATCGAATCCACTGGGCAGCTCTCTTCGCAAAAGCCGCAGAAAATGCATTTGGTGAGGTCGATGTCGTAGCGTGTGGTGCGGCGTGAGCCGTCTTCGCGCTGCCCCGCTTCAATGGTGATGGCCATGGCCGGGCACACCGCTTCACACAACTTGCACGCAATGCAGCGCTCCTCGCCGTTGGGGTAACGACGCAAGGCGTGCAGGCCGCGAAAGCGCGGCGACAGCGGGGTTTTTTCTTCGGGAAATTGCACCGTGATCTTGGGCTGAAACAGATACTTGCCGGTGAGCGCCATGCCGCGAAACAGCTCGAGCAGCATGAAGCTTGAGAAAAAATCGCGCCATGAAAACGGCACGCGTGACTTAGGGGCAACGGCTTGGTTCATGCTTGCGGGTTACCAAATGTTGAGCGGGGTCTGCATCCACAGACCAACCACCAACAACCACACCAACGTCACCGGGATGAATATTTTCCACCCCAGACGCATGATTTGGTCGTAACGAAAACGGGGAAAGGTGGCGCGTATCCATACAAACAGCGACACCACAAAAAATGTTTTGAGCCCCAGCCAAAGCCAGCCCGGCACCCAAGTGAATGGCGCAAAGTCAAAGGGCGGCAGCCAGCCGCCCAAAAACATGAGCACCGCCAGGATGGACACCAACCACATGCTGGCGTACTCGGCCAAAAAGAAAATGGCAAAGCCCATGCCGGAGTACTCCACCATGTGACCGGCGACAATTTCAGATTCGCCTTCGACCACGTCAAACGGGTGGCGGTTGGTTTCGGCCACACCAGAGATTAGATACACCGCAAATATCGGTAGCAAGGGCAACCAGTTCCAGGATAAAAAGTTAAGCCCCCATGCCGCCGCCATGCCGCGACCCTGGCCCGCCACCACCTCGCCCAGATTCATGCTGCCTGAGACCATGATGACCACCACCAAGCAAAAGCCCATGGCGATTTCGTAGCTCACCATTTGTGCCGAGGCGCGCAGCGCGCCCAAAAAAGCGTACTTGGAATTTGACGCCCAGCCAGCGATGATCACGCCGTAAACCTCAATCGACGTAATCGCCATGATCAGCAGCAGGCCCGCATTGACGTTGGCCAAAACCGCGTCGGGGCCAAATGGGATCGCCACCCATGCCGCCAAGGCCGGCATGATGGCCATCACCGGCCCCAAGCGAAACAAACCGCCACTGGCGGCTGAAGGCCGAATCAGCTCTTTGGTGAGCAGTTTTAAGGCGTCGGCAATGGGCTGCAACAAACCGGCAGGGCCCACCCGGTTGGGGCCCAAACGCACCTGCATCCAACCCAAAAAGCGACGCTCCCAAAGCGTGAGGTAAGCCACCGCGCCAAGCAACGGCAACAACACCGCGGCAATGCCCAGCAACGCCCATAACACCGGCCATGCCGCGCCTTGCCACCATGCCGAGGGCAGCAAGTTCAGCCCCACCTGATAAAGGGTGTCGATCATGCGCCCCCCTCAAACTGACCGTCGTGGGTGGCCTGCAACGCAGGCGCGCGGCGTACCAAACCATCGAGGCCATATATGGGGGCCACGCATGGCGTGCCAGCCGCCTGGTCCAGCACCACCGCAGCATGGCTTGCGTTGTTTAGGCGATTACGGTCGATCAAACCGGGCGCCAAGCCGGTCTCGGCGAGCACCTGGGTTGACTGTTCTTGCTCCATGCCCGCAACACCAAGTAAGTTACCCAACACCCGCAGCACTTTCCACGCCGGTCTGGTTTGGCCCATGGGCGGCACCACCGCATGAAAACTTTGCAATCGCCCCTCAGCATTCACAAAACTGCCGGAGGTTTCGGTAAACGGCGCCACCGGCAGCAGCACATCGGCGCTGTCCATGTTGGTGCGAAACGCATTCAGCGAAACCACCATGTCGGCTTGCGCCAGCGCGTGATTTGAGCCGGCAGCGGTATCGGCGTGTGGCTCCACGTGCAACAACAACACCGCCTTGGCCTGGCCCGCAAGTATTTGTGCGGCGTTCAAGCCGCCCGCCTTGGGCTGCGCGCCCACAAGCTGCGCGCCCACGGTGTTGGCGGCTTCGGTGAGGTACCCGACCCGAGCGCCTGTGGTTTGTGCAATAAAGCCCGCCAAGGCGAGCAACGACTCGGCCTGTGCATGATGCGCCGCGGCATTGCCCAGCAGCACCGCCGCCCCAACGCCCAGGCCTTGCGCCATGGCCAGCGCGGTGTCGGTTGGCGTGACCGCCACCGGCGACGCCACGCCATGTTGCTGCGCCACCGCCGCAGCCACCTCGGCCAGCGCGTGCACCCATTGCGACGCCTCAACCAGTTTGGCATGGCGCACGGGCATGGCCCAGTCCTTGCCGCCACGCCATTCACGCGCCGACGCCAACACATCGATTGAGCCACCGCGCCTCACCGCCTGCCGCAGGCGTTGCGCAAACAGCGGATGGTCTTTACGCAACCGGCTGCCTACCACCAGCGTGTGCTTCAAATGGCTGAGCTCGGCGATCTCCATGCCCAGCCAACGCACGCCGTCTGACGTGCCGTGCTGGGCGTGGCGTAAGCGGTGGTCTATGCTGTCGCTGCCCAAGCCGCGCCAAAGCTGCGTCGCCAACTGCAGTTCTTCTAGCGTGCTGTGCGGGCTCACCAAGGCGCCCAACGACTCGCTGCCGTGCTCGGCCTGAATTTGTTTGAATCCGCGCGCCACGTAGTCGAGCGCGGTTGTCCAATCCACGCTTTGCCACTGGCCGTCTTGCTTGATCATGGGCTCGGTTAAGCGCTGCTCGCTGTTGAGGGCCTCATAGCTGTAACGGTCTCGGTCGGCGATCCAACATTCGTTGACCGCCTCGTTTTCGAATGGCACCACGCGCATCACGCGCCCACTTTTCACTTGCACCACCAAATTCGCACCGGTGCTGTCGTGCGGGCTCACCGATTTGCGCCGAGACAATTCCCACGTACGCGCTTGGTAACGAAACGGTTTGCTGGTTAGCGCCCCCACCGGGCAAATGTCGATCATGTTGCCCGAGAGTTCGGAGTCGATGGTGGCGCCCAAAAAGGTTTGAATCTCTGCATGCTCGCCCCGGTTCGACATACCCAGCTCCATGTCGCCGGCAATCTCCTCGCCAAAGCGCACACAGCGCGTGCAGTGAATGCAACGGCTCATTTCCTCCATGCTGATCAGCGGGCCCACGTCTTTGTGTGGCACCACCCGCTTTTCTTCGGTGTAGCGCGAGCCGTCGCGGCCATAGCCCACGGCCAGGTCCTGCAATTGACACTCGCCGCCTTGGTCGCAAATGGGGCAGTCGAGCGGGTGGTTGATGAGTAAAAACTCCATCACCGACTGCTGCGCTTGAACCGCTTTATCGCTTCGGGTACGCACCACCATGCCGGGGGCCACCGGCGTGGCGCAGGCCGGCACCGCCTTGGGGGCTTTCTCTACGTCCACCAAGCACATGCGGCAGTTGGCCGCGATTGAAAGTTTTTTGTGATAGCAAAAGTGCGGCACGGCGATGCCGGCGGCCTCAGCGGCGTGCATCACCATGCTGCCTTCGCTCACCTCAACCTTTTGGCCGTCGACTTCAACTTCAATCATGGATTGGCTTACCTTTGCGATGCCTCATACCAAAGACCGCACCATGCAACTTTGGTGGGCGATGTGGTACTCGAATTCGTGCCGATAGTGTTTGAGCATGGCCCGCACGGGCATGGCAGCGGCGTCGCCCAACGCGCAAATGGTGCGCCCCTGAATGCCCTGCGCCACCGCATCGAGGCGCTCCAAATCGTCGGCGGTGCCTTGGCCATGCTCAATGCGGTGCACCATACGCCAAAGCCAGCCGGTGCCTTCGCGGCACGGCGTGCACTGGCCGCAGCTCTCGTGCATGTAAAAGTAGCTCAGGCGCAGCAGGCTGCGCACCATGCAGCGTGAGTCGTCCATCACGATCACTGCGCCCGAACCCAGCATGGAGCCGGCTTTGGCAATGCTGTCGTAATCCATGTCGGTCTCTAGCATGACCGAGGCCGGCAGCACCGGCATGGAGGAGCCACCCGGAATCACGGCCTTTAGCTGCCGCCCCTGTGGCACACCGCCGGCGAGCTCGAGCAACTTGGCAAAGGGCGTACCCAGCGGTACCTCGTAGTTACCGGGGCGCTGCACATCGCCACTGACCGAAAAGATTTTGGTGCCCCCGTTGTTGGGTTTACCCACCTCAAGATAGGCCTCGCCACCGTGGCGGATGATCCACGGCACGGCGGCAAAGGTTTCGGTGTTGTTGATGGTGGTGGGCTTGCCGTACAGCCCATAGCTGGCCGGAAATGGTGGCTTAAACCGTGGCTGGCCCTTTTTGCCCTCCAGCGACTCAAGCAAGGCGGTTTCTTCGCCGCAAATGTAGGCGCCAAAGCCATGATGGGCGTGCAGTTCAAAGTTAAACGACGACCCAGCGATGGCCTGCCCCAATAACCCCGCGGCGCGGGCTTCTGCCAGCGCCTCTTCAAAGCGCTCGTACACCTCAAAAATTTCACCGTGGATGTAGTTGTACCCAACACCGATGCCCATGGCGTAGGCGGCAATGGTCATACCCTCAATCACGATATGCGGGTTGAAGCGAAGAATGTCTCGGTCTTTGCAGGTGCCCGGCTCGCCCTCGTCCGAGTTGCAAACCAAATATTTTTGGCCTGGAAACTGGCGTGGCATGAAGCTCCATTTCAAGCCCGTGGGAAACCCGGCACCACCGCGACCGCGCAACGACGAGGCTTTGATCGTGGCAATGACCTCGTCGGGGGTCAGCCCAGGCCCACCATCTTGACCCAGCACCTTGCGCAGGGCTTGATAACCCCCACGGGCCTCGTAATCACTCAGGCGCCAGTCGTTGCCTTGCAACCCAGCATAAATTTGCGGTGTGATGTGCCGCCCGTGAAAGCAGCTTGCGCTGCCATCGGCTTGAAACGTTTGCAGCAGTGTGGCCAGCGTCATGCCGCTTCTCCTGCCGGCGCCGCAATATGGTCGCGCAACGCCTCCAGCATGGCGTCAAGGCGCTCGGGCGTCATGTGGCTGCACATGTGGCGGTCGTTCACCAGCATCACCGGCGCGTCGGCGCAAGCACCCAAACATTCGCTGGGCTGCACCGTGAACATGCCGTCGGCGGTGGTTTGACCCGGCGCCACCTGCAGGCGTTGGCACACGTGTTGCATGGCGTCTTCGCCGCGGCGCAGTTGGCACGGCAGGTTGGTGCACACACTCAACTTGTAGCGCCCCACCGGCTGCTGGTTGTACATGTTGTAGAAGGTCACCACCTCGTGCACCGCCATGACTGGCATGCCCAAGTGGTTGGCCACATCCACCTCGGCTTCGGGCGAGACCCAGCCTTGCTCGTGCTGAACAATCGCCAAGCACGCCATCACCGCCGACTCCCGACGCTCGGGCGGGTACTTTGCCAACTCCCGATCAAAGCGGGCACGCATGGCATCGTTGATCATCGGTCAATTTCTCCAAAAACAATGTCCATGGTGCCAATGATCGCCACCGCATCGGCCAACATATGGCCACGCGTGAGCTCATCCAGCCCAGCCAAATGGGCAAATCCAGGGGCCCGAATTTTGAGGCGGTAGGGCTTGTTGGCACCGTCGCTCACCATGTAAATACCAAACTCACCCTTGGGGTGCTCGACCGCGGCGTAGGCTTCGCCTTCGGGCACGGCAAAGCCCTCGGTGAAGAGCTTAAAGTGGTGGATCAACGACTCCATGTTGGCCTTCATGGCCTCGCGCGCAGGCGGCGCGATTTTGTGGTTGTCGGTGATCACCGGCCCCGGGTTGGCGCGCAACCACGCAATGCACTGCTCAACGATGCGATTGGACTGGCGCATTTCTTCAACGCGCACCAAATACCGGTCGTAGCAGTCGCCCTCGGTGCCCACGGCAACATCAAAATCGATGTCGGCGTAGACGTCATAGGGCTGGGTTTTGCGCAAATCCCAGGGCAACCCGCTGCCGCGCAACATGGGGCCGGTGAAGCCCAAATTCAGCGCCCGTTCGGGTGAGACCACGCCAATACCTACGGTGCGCTGTTTCCAGATGCGGTTGTCGGTGAGCAGCGTTTCGTACTCGTCGATGTAGGCCGGAAAACGCGCGCAAAAATCTTGCAGGTAATCCAGCAAACTGCCTTGGCGGTTGGCGTTGAGTGCGGCGATCGCCCGCGCGTTGCGAATTTTGTTGGCTTGGTATTGCGGCATGCTGTCGGGCAGGTCGCGGTACACACCCCCCGGTCGGAAATACGCCGCGTGCATGCGCGCGCCAGACACCGCCTCGTACGCATCAAACAACGCCTCGCGCTCACGAAAGCAATAAATTAGCACGGTCGAGGCGCCGCAATCGTGGGCGTGCGCGCCAAGCCAGAGCAGGTGGTTGAGAATGCGCGTGATCTCGGCGAACATCACGCGTATGTACTGCGCGCGCAGCGGCACCTCTAGGCCCAGCATTTTTTCGATTGCCAAGCAGTAGGCGTGCTCGTTGCACATCATGGAGACGTAGTCCAAGCGATCCATGTAAGGCAAGGACTGAATGTAGGTTTTTTGCTCGGCCAGTTTTTCGGTGGCGCGGTGCAACAAGCCAATATGCGGGTCGGCGCGCTGCACCACCTCGCCGTCGAGCTCGAGCACCAAACGCAACACACCATGCGCCGCCGGGTGCTGCGGCCCAAAGTTAAGGGTGTAGTTTTTAATCTCAGCCATGAGAGACGTTGTCCTGGCGATTGGCGCCGTAGTGCGGCTCACGAATCACGCGCGGCGTGATTTCGCGCGGCTCGATGCTGACCGGCTGATAGATCACCCGCTGCTGCTGCGCGTCGTAACGCATTTCTACGTGTCCGCTGACTGGAAAGTCTTTACGCATGGGGTGCCCAATAAACCCGTAGTCGGTTAGGATGCGCCGCAAATCGGGGTGCCCTTGAAACAGAATCCCGAACAGGTCAAAGGCCTCACGCTCGTACCAATTCGCGCCCGACCAAACCGCCCCCACCGAGTCCACACAAGGGGCGTCGTCGTCCTCGCACCACACACGCACCCGCAGGCGTTGGTTAAGGGACACCGAAAGCAAGTGCAGCACCACCGCAAAACGCGGACCTTGGCGTTCACCCTCAGCGTAGCCTTGGTAGTCCACACCGCATAGGTCGATCAACTGCTCAAAAGCGCAGTCGGGATGATCGCGCAGCTGTTGTGCGCAGCGCAGGTAGTCGGCCGCGCGCAGCTCGACGGTGCACTCTTGCAGTGATTGACCAATGTTGAGTGCGACATTGCCCACCACATGCTCAAGGGTTTGCGCCAGGTTTGTCATGGCTTAGACCCGTGCAATGGTTTGGGTGCGGCGGATTTTGTCTTGCAACTGAATGATGCCGTACAGCAACGCCTCGGCGGTGGGCGGGCAACCGGGCACGTAGACGTCAACCGGCACAATGCGGTCGCAACCACGTACCACCGAGTAACTGTAGTGGTAGTAACCACCACCGTTGGCACACGACCCCATGGAAATAACCCAGCGGGGTTCGCTCATTTGGTCGTAGACCCGCCGCAGGGCCGGCGCCATTTTGTTGCATAGCGTGCCGGCCACAATCATGAGGTCGGATTGACGCGGGCTGGCGCGAAACACCTCGGCACCAAAGCGGGCCAAATCGTAGCGGGCGGCACCGGCATGCATCATTTCTACCGCACAGCAGGCCAGGCCGAACGTCATGGGCCATAACGAGCCGGTCTTGGCCCAGTTCACCACCGCGTCGTAGCTGGTGGTAACAAAGCCTTTTTCCAATACCCCTTCAATTGCCATGCACGTACACCTTGGAGTTATTCCCAGTCAAGGGCGCCCTTTTTCCACTCGTAAATGAAACCCACCACCAAAATACCCAGAAAAATCACCACCGCCCAAAACGCCGGGGCACCCAAATCTTTGAGCGCCACCGCCCAGGGAAAGAGAAAAGCGATTTCGAGGTCGAACAATATAAAAAGAATGGCCACCAAGTAATAGCGCACATCGAACTTCATGCGCGCGTCTTCAAACGCTTCAAAGCCGCACTCGTAGGGCGCGTTCTTGGCCGCGTCGGGCCGATTCGGGCCCAGCACATACCCAATAACTTGGGGCAACACGCCAACGGCGAGGCCGACCAAGATGAACAGGATAACGGGTAGGTACTGCTCGTAATTCATGTTGTCTCGCCACCCACCCCTGAAGGGCACGGGTTGCGCGTTGGTGCCGACGGCGAGACTCGAACTCGCACAGCTTTCGCCACTACCCCCTCAAGATAGCGTGTCTACCAATTTCACCACGTCGGCACGGGGTATTTGCCATACCACGCATTGCTCAATGAGGGGTGCAACGCACTTTGGCAAACCTAAGAAGTGTACTCCGAAAAACCCCTGATTCGGTGTCCACTTGAGCCTTTGGCATCAGTTCTTGGGGATGGCGTCCACCCCAACCGCAGGGGCTTGTGCTGGCTGCGTTGCCGGCGCGGGTGCCACCGTGGCCGGCACCGGCACGTTGGGCGCTTCGCGCTCCAGCACGCTGCTGCCGCCCTCACCGGCGCGGTCAGGCACCGAAAAGCCAAAGTATGCCAAGGCCAAAGTCGTGCCCAAGAAAACCGCGGCCAAGACCGCCGTGGTGCGCGACAAAAAGTTGGCACCACCGGAGGCGCCAAACAGGCTGGCCGACCCGCCAGCGCCACCACCACCGCCGCCGCCAAAAGCGGCCCCGGCATCTGCGCCTTTGCCATGCTGCATAAGGATAAGACCCACCATGGCCAAGGCCGAGAGAATTTGCACCACCAACAAAAGATTCAACGCAAACTGCATGACGTCACCGTCCGTGAAAAATTGAAATTAATGCCCTGCCAACGCCACCGCCGCCTGGGCAATGGCTAAGAAATCCTCTGCCACCAACGACGCGCCGCCGACCAAAGCGCCGTCGATGTCGGGCTGCGCCAGCAGCAGCGACGCGTTGCCTGGATTGACACTGCCACCGTATAGCACCGGCACAGAAGACGCACCGCCTTGCTGCAAACGCGCGCGCAACACCGCGTGCACCGCCTGCGCCTGCTCGGCCGTGGCCGTTTGCCCGGTGCCAATGGCCCAAATGGGCTCATAGGCCAACACCATGCGACCTGCGTCTTGTTGCAACGCCTGCAGCACCGGCTCGAGCTGGGCCAACACCACCGCCTCGGTTTGTTGCGCTTGGCGCTGCTGCAGCGACTCGCCAACGCACACAATCGGCACCACACCCTCCGCCAGCGCCGCCCGTGCCTTGGCCGCTACCGCTTCGTTGCTCTCACCGTGGTACTGACGCCGTTCGGAGTGCCCCACAAGGGCAAAGCGCGCGCCAAACTCTTTCAGCATGGTCGCGCTGACCTCGCCCGTGTATGCCCCGGTGGTGTGCGCTGAAACGTCTTGGGCACCCCAGGCCACCGCCCCGTTTTGCAGGGCTTGTTGGGCCTGCTGCAGGTACGGCATGGGCACGCACACCGCAAGCGTCACGCCTGGCACGCTGGCACCGTGCTGATGCAGCGCCGCCAGGCGCTTGGCGTTGCTGTGCCAATCGCCGTGCAGCTTCCAGTTACCCACCACCAGCTTGGTCATGACTTAGGCCTCGGCTGGACCTTCGTCGATGGCCGCCGGGCTGGCTGGGGCCTCGCGCTCAAGCAAAACCTTCATGGACAGCTTGATACGACCACGGTCATCGGTTTCTAGTACCTTCACGCGCACCACCTGACCTTCTTGCAGCACGTCACTGACACGCTCAATGCGCTCGTGCGCGATTTGGCTGATGTGCAGCAAGCCATCTTTGCCAGGCAACAAGTTGACCAACGCACCGAAATCCAAGATTTTGGTGATTGGGCCTTCGTAAACCTGACCCACTTCCACCTCGGCGGTGAGTTCGGTGATGCGGCGCTTGGCCTGCTCGGCGCGCTCAGCGTCGGTGGAGGCGATGGTGATGGTGCCGTCTTCGCCGATATCGATGGTGGTGCCGGTTTCTTCGGTCAGCGCTCGGATGGTGGCGCCACCTTTGCCGATCACGTCGCGAATGCGCTCGGGGTTGATCTTCATCACGTACAAACGAGGCGCGTAGCTCGAGATATCGGTGTTGGCGCTGGCCTGAGCCTCGTGCATCTTGCCCAAAATGTGCAGCCTGGCCTCTTTGGCCTGTGCCAGCGCCACTTGCATGATCTCTTTGGTGATACCTTGGATTTTGATGTCCATTTGCAGCGCGGTTACACCCTCGGTGGTACCCGCCACTTTGAAGTCCATGTCACCCAAGTGATCCTCGTCGCCAAGAATGTCGGTCAACACCGCAAAACGGTTGTCTTCTTTAATCAAGCCCATGGCAATACCCGCTACGTGCGCTTTCAGTGGTACCCCGGCATCAAGCATGCTCAAGCAACCACCACACACCGAGGCCATGGAAGACGAGCCGTTGGATTCGGTGATTTCGCTCACCACGCGCAGCGTGTAGGGGAAGTCTTCTTTGTTGGGCAGCACCGCCACCAGCGCCCGCTTGGCCAATCGGCCATGGCCAATTTCACGCCGCTTGGGGCTGCCCACGCGACCGGTTTCGCCGGTGGCAAAGGGAGGCATGTTGTAGTGCAACATAAAACGGTCGCTGAATTCGCCCGCCAGCGCATCGATACGTTGCGCGTCTTGCTCGGTACCCAAAGTGGTAACAACCAACGCTTGGGTTTCGCCACGCGTGAACAATGCCGAGCCATGGGTGCGCTGCAGCACGCCGGTGCGAATTTCAATCGGGCGCACGGTGCGGGTGTCACGGCCGTCGATACGCGGCTCACCTGCCAAAATTTGACTGCGCACGATGTTGGCTTCGATATCGTGCAGCAAGCCCTCTACCTTGACCCCGTCAAAGGCCATGCCGGCCTCGGTAAGGCCTTGCATCACGGCGGCATAAGCGGCACGGCAGGCTTGGGTGCGAGCTTGTTTGCTGCGAATTTGATACGCCGCCTCGAGCGCACCACGGCCGAGTTCGGTGACTTTGCTCACCAGTGCCTCGTCTTGCGCGGGGGCCTGCCAGGTCCAGGCTTCTTTGCCGCCATCGCGCACCAAGTCGTGAATGGCGTTGATCACCACGTTGCCTTGGTCGTGACCAAACACCACCGCACCCAACATCACGTCTTCGGTTAGTTGGTCGGCCTCGGATTCAACCATGAGCACCGCGCTTTCGGTACCCGCCACCACCAAGTCGAGTTGCGATTGCTTGCGCTGGGTGGGGCCCGGGTTGAGCACGTATTGACCGTTGATATAACCCACACGGGCCGCGCCAATTGGGCCGTTGAACGGCAGGCCAGAGACCGCCAGCGCGGCGCTGGTGGCAATCATGGCGGCAATGTCGGCGTCCACTTCGGGGTTGAGCGACAGGGTGTGAATCACCACCTGCACCTCGTTGTAAAACCCCTCGGGGAACAGCGGCCGAATGGGACGGTCGATCAGGCGTGAGGTTAGTGTCTCGTGCTCGCTGGGTCGGCCCTCGCGCTTAAAAAAGCTGCCGGGGATTTTGCCGGCGGCGTAGGTTTTTTCGATGTAATCGACGGTCAGCGGGAAAAAGTCTTGCCCCGCTTTGGCCTCGGTGCGGGCCACCACCGTGGCCAAGACGGTGGTGCCGTCCATGTCCAGCAACACCGCGCCGCTGGATTGGCGAGCGATCTCGCCGGTTTCCATGGTGACGCTGTGGTCGCCCCACTGGAAGGTTTTGGTGACTTTGTTAAACATGCTCATGATTGACTCCGGTTCTTAAACAAAGAAACGGGCGCACATATGGCAAAGACGATGCCATTCCAGCGGTGCGGCTGCACCGCACCCCTGGAATGACACAGCTTCGTTGTGCCCATTGGCTGCGCGCCACGCCTTGGGCCGATGAGGCCCGAGAAAACGGGGCCATGCCTTGGCCCCGCATGACGGCTTACTTGCGTAAGCCAAGTTTGGCAATAAGCGCCAAATAACGCTGCGAGTCACGCGACTTGAGGTAGTCGAGCAACTTGCGACGCCGGCTCACCATGCGCAACAAACCGCGCCGGCCGTGATGGTCTTTGGCGTGGGTTTTGAAGTGCGGGGTGAGTTCGTTGATGCGGGCGGTTAATAAC
>RFXW01000030.1 GCA_009921245.1 Candidatus Fonsibacter lacus
TTCGCGTCGGTGCTGCAAAAACACCTCAAGCAGTTCGCGCAGGTTGCACAGCTTGGGCTGTCCGTTTACCAATGCCACCATGTTGATGCCAAAGGTGTCTTGCAATTGCGTGTGCTTGTACAGGTTGTTGAGCACCACCTCAGGCACTTCGCCGCGCTTGAGCTCAAACACCACGCGCATGCCGGACTTGTCGGATTCGTCTTGAATGTGGCTGATGCCCTCAATGCGTTTGTCACGCACCAATTCGGCAATGCGTTCGAGCAGGGTTTTTTTGTTGACCTGGTAGGGCAGCTCGTCGACGATGATCGCTTGGCGCTGGCCTTTGTCTATGTCTTCAAAGTGGCATCGTGCGCGCATGACCACCCGGCCCCGGCCGGTGCGATAGCCCTCGCGCACGCCGGCAATGCCGTAAATAATGCCGGCGGTAGGAAAGTCGGGGGCGGGAATCAGCTCCATCAACTCGTCTACGCTGGCCTCGGGCTGCGCCAGCAAATGCAGGCACGCGGCCACCACCTCGTTGAGGTTATGCGGCGGGATGTTGGTGGCCATGCCCACGGCAATACCCGACGAGCCATTAACCAGCAAGTTGGGCAAGCGGGTGGGCAGCACCAGCGGCTCGTTTTCGCTGCCGTCGTAGTTGGGGCCAAAGTCCACCGTTTCTTTGTCGATGTCGGCCAGCGTTTCGTGCGCAATTTTGGCCAAACGAATTTCGGTGTAGCGCATGGCGGCGGCGTTGTCGCCGTCAACCGAACCAAAGTTGCCCTGGCCGTCAACCAGCATGTGCCGCAAGCTAAAGTCTTGCGCCATGCGCACAATGGTGTCGTACACCGCACTGTCGCCGTGTGGGTGGTACTTACCAATCACGTCACCCACAATACGCGCCGATTTTTTATACGGGCGGTTGTAGTCGTTGTTGAGCTCGTGCATGGCGTAAAGCACGCGGCGGTGCACGGGCTTGAGGCCGTCGCGCGCATCGGGCAGGGCGCGGCCCACAATCACGCTCATGGCGTAATCAAGGTAGCTGCGGCGCATTTCCTCTTCTAGGCTAATGGGCAGCGTTTCTTTGGCAAATTCTGACGACATAAGGCGGCTTTGGAAGCGGTAAAAAATACGTGCGTTTTCACGCCGCGCAGGGGCCATTTTGGCAACTCGCCATTGTAGTACCTTGCCACCACCCAACCCGGTTTGCGGCGGCCCTTGGCCGGGCTACACTTTAGGCACGAAGCCCCACCGATTTCGCCCGATGTCGCGGCCTCGATTCACCGGGAGTGATTCACATGTTCAAAGCCTTTACTGCTCTTGCGTTGGCGCTTGTGGTGGCCTTGCCGCTGCCAGCCAAAGAGATCCAAAACTGGTTGTCTTCAGACGGCACGCCGTGGCGCAACGCAAGCGGCGAATGCTGGCGCAGCGGGTTTTGGACGCCCGAGACCGCCGCGCCGGGTTGTGACGGTGCACTGCCCCCGCCCCCGGCGCCTGCCCCTGCGCCCGCACCCCAACCCAAGGCCGAGCCCCAGCCACCGGCGGCATCGCCCGCGGCGCAGCCAGTGGCCAAAGCCGCACCGGCCCAGCCCGCGCCGGTGCCACCGCCAGCACCCATTAAAGCGGCCGAGCAGGCCAGGGTGCTGTTTGAGTTTGACCGCGCCGTGCTCACGCAGGACGCACGCGCCGCACTCAACCAACTGGTGCAGCAAGCCAAAGCCATGGACCTTGAGGTGGTGATTGCCGTGGGGCACGCCGATGCCACCGGCTCTGCCGCCTACAACCAACGCTTGTCAGAGCGACGTGCGGGGGCCGTTAAGGCTTACATGGTGCAGCAGGGCATAGACGCCGACCGCATCTACACCGAAGGGCGGGGCGAGGCCCAGCCGGCGGCCAGCAACCAAACCCGCGCCGGCCGTGCGCAAAATCGACGGGTACAAATCGAGGCGGTGGGCACCAAGCGGCCATAATCAGGCCGCATGAACGCCCCCACCCA
Source organism: Candidatus Fonsibacter lacus (assembly GCA_009921245.1). Taxonomy (GTDB): domain Bacteria; phylum Pseudomonadota; class Gammaproteobacteria; order Burkholderiales; family Burkholderiaceae_C; genus RS62. Next base: position 1,976 of record RFXW01000030.1, read on the forward strand.
CGCACACACCAACGCCGACCCCGCGGAACTGGCCAAATTCTCTGAGCTGGCCCACCGCTGGTGGGACCCGCAAAGCGAATTTGCGCCGCTGCACCAAATCAACCCGCTGCGCCTGGGCTGGATCAACCAGCTGGCCCCCGTGGCGGGCCAGCGCATGCTTGATGTGGGCTGCGGCGGCGGCATATTGACCGAGGCCATGGCCCACCAAGGCGCCCGCGTCATGGGCATTGATTTGTCCACCAAAGCACTTAAAGTAGCCCAACTGCATGCGCTTGAAACCGGCTTGCAGGGCGTGGAATACCGCGAGATCAGCGCCGAGGCGCTGGCCGAGGAGCAGCCGGCGTCGTTTGACACCGTCACCTGCATGGAAATGCTGGAGCACGTGCCCAACCCCGCCGCGGTTGTGCAAGCGTGTGCGCGGCTGGTTAAGCCGGGCGGGTGGGTGTTTTTTTCCACCATCAACCGCAATGCCAAGGCGTTTTTGTTTGCCATTGTGGGCGCCGAATACGTGCTGCGTTTGCTACCGCGCGGCACCCACGAATACGCCAAACTCATCAAACCCTCCGAACTCTGTGCTTGGGCACAGCGCGCGGGCTTGCACATGCAACACAGTCGCGGCATGGCGTACAGCCCCATCAGTCGCCGTTATTGGCTTAACGACGACACCAGCGTGAACTACTTGCTTGCTGCTCAGCGCCATGACTGAGGCCACCCAACCCGCCATGCAGGCCGTGCTGTTTGACCTAGACGGCACGCTCTTAGACAGCGCCCCCGACCTAAGCGCCGCCGCCCAGCGCATGCTGGCGCAGCGTGGCTTGCCCAGCTTGCCGCTGCAACGCTACCGGCCCATGGTGAGCTCGGGCGCACGCGGCATGATTCAAGTGGCCTTTGGTGTGGGGCCTACGCACCCAGACTTTGAGCCCATGCGCCAAGAATTTTTGGGCTACTACGAACAAGCGCTGCTGGTGGACTCGGTGTTGTTTGACGGTGTAACCGAACTGCTCAACGAACTTGCCGCTCGGGGTATGCCTTGGGGCGTGGTAACCAACAAAATTGAGCGATTCACACACCCCATTGTGAGCCAGTTGCCCGGGTTTGATGCCGCCGCCACCGTGGTGTGTGGCGACACCACCGCCCACCCCAAACCGCACCCCGCGCCGTTGCTCGAAGCCGCCAAACGCATGGGCATACCCCCCAACGCTTGCTACTACGTAGGCGACGACGAACGCGACGTGCAAGCCGGTCAAGCTGCGGGCATGGCCACGGTGGCCGTGCGTTACGGCTACTTGGGCGAGGCGCAAAGCCGCTTTCCGTGGGGGGCAGACCACGCCATTGATGCGCCCACAGACTTGCTAACCGTGCTGAAAAAGTAATAAAATCGGGCGTATGGGGCTGTACTGGCTTCGACGTAGGTTCGGACGCGCAGTGGGGCATGCCGAGGTTCAGTTACCTCGTAAAACCGCTGAAAACAAAGTAACTGCAAACGACGAACGTTTCGCACTCGCTGCTTAAATCCAGCGAGCCTTGCAACAGCAGGCCAACGGGCTGGGCGAGGGTGCCGTAAGGCGTCCTAGCTGCAAGGGAATTCACGTAGGCTGGCATCGCGTCGGGTTACTTGGCGCGGTGTGAGACGCAAGGTAACGCAGCCTTTTGAACGAGAACTCAATCAGTCGGCTAAGCATGTAGAACCATTCGAAAAAGGCTTGCGGACGGGGGTTCAACTCCCCCCAGCTCCACCATTACCCATTTTCAAGGCCGCTAGGAACCACCACCCAGCGGCCTTTTCTTTGGTAAATCAAGGGGTTAGACGGCAGGGGTGCGATTTGGTTCTGTCCTGTCTCACGGCGTATAAGCTCATAACAAATAAGTAGTTTGTGTAAGCCTAGGCGGCTTTTATAGTGCCGGTTGTTTTTAATCTAGGTGAGCATTTCATGAAGTTCGAGACCGCATCGGTTCACGCCGGCTACAGCCCAGACCCCACCACCAAAGCCATGGCGGTGCCTATTTATCAAACGGTGGCGTACGCTTTTGACAGTGCGCAACACGGCGCCGATTTGTTTGATTTAAAGGTGCCGGGCAATATTTACACCCGCATCATGAACCCCACGCAGGATGTGCTTGAGCAAAGAATCGCCGCGCTTGAGGGTGGGGTGGCGGCGTTGGCGGTGGCCTCGGGGCAGGCGGCGATTACGTATGCCATTCAAACCATTGCCGAGGCCGGCGATAACGTGGTTTCGGCCAGTGCCTTATACGGCGGTACGTACAACTTGTTTGCTCATACCTTGCCGCAGTATGGCATTGAGGTGCGCTTTGCCGATGCCCGCAAGCCGCAAAGTTTTGCCGCGCTGATCGACGACAAAACCAAGGCGGTTTATGTGGAGTCGATTGGAAACCCATTGGGTAACGTAACCGATATTGCCGCCTTGGCTGCGGTGGCGCACGCCGCCGGTGTGCCGTTGATTGTTGACAACACGGTGCCGAGCCCCTATTTGTGTCGGCCGATTGAGCATGGCGCCGATATTGTGGTGCATTCCATGACCAAATACATTGGCGGGCACGGCACCAGCATTGGCGGCTGTATTGTGGATTCGGGTAAGTTTCCTTGGGCCGAGCACAAGAGCCGTTTTAAGCGGTTGAATGAGCCCGATGTGAGTTACCACGGCGTGGTGTACACCGAGGCACTGGGGCCGGCGGCCTATATTGGGCGTGCCCGTGTGGTGCCGTTGCGCAACATGGGGGCGGCGATTTCGCCGCTTAACGCGTGGTTGATTTTGCAAGGGCTTGAAACGCTGCCTTTGCGTATGGACCGTATTTGCCAAAACACTTTGGCGGTGGCCACGCACTTGCAATCGCACCCTAAGGTGGCGTGGGTGGATTACGCGGGTTTGGCTACCCATGCCGACCACGAGGTGGCGCAACGGCTCATGGGGGGGCGTGCCTCGGGTTTGCTTACGTTTGGCGTGAAGGGTGGCCGCGTGGCGGGCGAGCGGTTTTTGGATGCGTTGCAGTTGTTTACGCGTTTGGTGAATATTGGCGACACCAAGTCGTTGGCTACGCACCCGGCCTCAACCACGCACCGCCAGTTGTCTGCGCAGGAGCTGGCCAAGGCGGGGGTAACAGAAGAGCTTTGGCGGCGTAGCGCCACGTGTGGTCATTAGGCTGCGCGCAACAACACGTAGAGGACGGTGCCGGCGCCAATGCTAAGCAGGGGCTGGCGCAGCCATGCTTGCAGCAGGGCAACGGCGGCTACGCTTAGGCTTTCGTGCAGCAGGGGCAACGCTTGGCTGGGGTTGTCTGTGTTGGCCATGGCGTGTACCAGCAGGGTGACCAAAATGGCGGTGGGTACGTAGTTGGTGGCGCGCGCCAAAAACGGTTGGTCGCGCAGCCAGCGCGCCGCCAAAAACGGCAGCGCGCGCAGCGCCCAGGTAATGGCGGCCACCAGTGCAATGGCGGTTAACACGTACCAAGGGTTTAGGTTGGTGGGGTTCATGGTTGTGCCTTGTGGGTGGCGTGGCTCCACACCATGGCAATAAGTAAGGTGAGGCTCATGCCGGCAAGCAAGGCGTGTGCGGGCCATAGCCAGCGCACGGCAGCGTAAACCGCCCCGCCCAGCAGCAGCATGTTGTAGCGGCGGTGGCGCCGCAGTTGTTCTACCAGCAGCACGGTAAAGAGTGCGGTGAGTGCAAAGTCTAGGCCGGCAACGTTGATGTGCAGCGTGATGCCGGCGGTTACGCCCAATGCGGTGCCTAGGTTCCACCACAGGTGGTTGAGTGCCCCCACGGCAAGCAGTTGGTGCGGGCTGGTGGTGGGCGGTAAGGTGCTAACGATGGCGTAGGTTTCGTCGGTTAGGCTAAAGCTTTGATAGGCGCGGGCCAGTCGGCCTTTGGGTTGGCGTTGCAACAGCGTGAGGCCATAAAACACGTGGCGAAAATTAATGGCCAGTGCGGCCACCGCCAAGGTGCCCAATGAGGCGCCGCCGGCCAATAGGGGCACCATCATGAATTGCGCTGCGCCCGCGTATACCAGTAAGCTGGCGAGCACGGGCATCCACCAATCGGCGCCGGCTTGCACAAACACAAAACCAAACACCGCACCCAGTGGCACGTAGCCCAGTGCCACGGGTACCGATAGTTCCAGCGCGTGGCGGCGTGTGGCCCAAGGGGTGGCAGGGTGTGGGTTTGGCATGGGCGCAAGCATAAAGCAACCGTAGGGTGCGCCGGCACGGTGCAGCAGGTGATGCCGCGTTTATGGGTGCAAAACGGCTTGGGCGATGGCCTGTGCCGCGGCTTTGCCCCACGCTTGGTAGGTGCTGGCGCCGGGGTGAAAGCCGTCGCTGGCCAGGGCCTGTGTATCCGTGGGTTGCGGCACCGCCAGCAGGCGCGCTGGCATGCCCCATGTGGGTAGGGTGCGCGTGAGTTGTTGGTTCATGTGCAGCGCACGCCAGCCCAGCATGGCGCGCAAGGGCTGGGGCAGCGCGGTAAATACGTGCATGGGCGGCACTTGGGTAAGCAGCACGTGTTTGGCGCACCACCGGGTGGTGAGTTCATGCAGCAGTGCATGTTGTTGCTGCAGCCATGTGCCCATGCCAACCAGGCCGGTGACGTCGTTAACACCCAGCGACACCAACGCCACATCGATGGCGGCGGCGGGTTGGCGGCGCAGCTCGGCCAGTGCATTGGCGGTGGTGTAGCCGGTTTGCGCCAGCAGTTGCCATTGCACCTGGTGGGTGGGCGGTAGCGCTTGCAGCAAGCAGCCGCTTAATGCTTGTTGTTGGTGGGGCACGCCCACGCCGGCGGCGGCGGAGTCGCCAAGTATTAGCACGCGCAGCGTTGGGCCGTGGCCTTGGGTGCCTTGCCGTGGACCACTGGGTTCGGGTAGGCGCGGTGTGTTGCGACGCGTGCGCCTGCCTTGTGCTTTGAGCAGCGGCGCCAGCAGCACCAGTAACACGCCCCACAACCAGCGGGGCATGGGGCCAGGTGTGGGTATCACAGCACGCGGGTGCGCCGCCACCAGGCCGAAAAACTTTGGGCCATGGGCTGCACCGGTGCAAACAGGGCGGGGGGTTGAATCACTTGCAGCCGTGGCGACCCGGGTAGGGTGTGCAGGGCGTGTTGCAGCGCGTCAATCCAGTCGCGCGCATGGCCGTTGGCCACCACGCTCACTTGGCTGGCTGGCGCAAGGGCAAGGGCGAGCTGCTGCACGTTGTTTACCCACCAACAGGCGGCCACCTGCGGGCGCAGGGCGGCGTTGATCCAGTGCCAGCGCCGCACATGCCAAGGATGCGCGCGGTGCCACGCCGCCATGGCCACGCCCAGGTGCAGCGTGGCGTTGGGGTTTGGCTGACCGATTGCCCATGGGTGATGCAGCTGCACATGGTGTTGCTGCACTTGTACGTGCGCCGCGCTGGGGTCTTGCCATGGCGGATCGGGTGGTGGTTGCGTTACCAGTTCGGGGCCGGGTGTTGGGGTGGGCGCTTGGGTGCCGGCTGGCAAGGGCGGGCGGGCACCGGTGGCCAGTTGCTGCCAGTCGTTGTAGCTTAGGTCGATGGCGCTGCCGTGGCTGTGCCATGGGCGCGGCGCGTACTTGGCTACGTTGTCGGCGTTGAACAAATAGGGTTTGCTGCTAAAGGTGCCTGCCACCCATTGCCAGCTTAGGTGGTTGCTGGCCAAGTCGCCGTCTAACAACAAGCTGTGCATCCATTGTGCGCCGGTGTGCCAGTGCACACGCCGTGCGTGCACCACGTAACTGGCCAGCCACAGCCGCGCGTGGTTGTGCAGCAGTCCATGGCTGTTAAGGGTGTGAACGGCGCAGTCAATGGCGGGTACGCTGGTGCAGCCAGCTGCAATGTCGGCCGGCAAGGTGGTGGCGTAGGCGGCATCGGGCAGCGGCCCTGGGCGTTGGCTTTGGTGAATGTCTTGGCCCAAGTGGTCCCACACGTGTGCAAAAAAAGCGCGCCAGCCCAGTTCGCGCACCAAGCTGTGTTCGTTGGGTAGGCGGTGGTGCGCGCCAACCAGGCGGTGCACCTCGGGTAGGCTGATAAGGCCGTGTGTGAGGTAGGGCGACAAGCCGGTGACCGCGCCGTCGAGCCGGTTGCGCGTGCTGGCGTAAGCGCCGGGGTTAACGGCGGCAATTGTGGCGTGCGCGGCGCCCAGCGTGGGTTCAGGCCACATGTTGTCGGTGGGCATGGGCTTGGGCTTGAATGGCGGCCACGTCGGTTGCGCTGAGCCGCGCCAGGTGTTTAAGGGGCAAGGCCATGCGTGGGTTGCTTTGTAGCAAGGGTTCATGGCGTAGCAAAAAGTCCCAATACAGTGTGGTGATGGGGCAGGCCCGCTCGCCGGTGCGTTGGCTGGGGTCGTAGCGGCAGCCTTTGCAGTGGTTGCTCATGCGCTTGATGTAGGCACCGCTGGCCGCGTAGGGCTTGCTGGCCATGACGCCGCCGTCGGCGTATTGGCTCATGCCCAGGGTGTTGGGCAGTTCTACCCATTCCACCGCGTCCACATACATGGCCAAATACCACGCGTGCACCGCTTGTGGGCGTACCCCCAGCAGCAGCGCGTACAGGCCGGTCACCATGAGGCGTTGAATGTGGTGCGCGTAGCCATGGCGCAGGGTTTGCCCAATGGCATCGGCCAGGCATGCCATGTCGGTTTGGCCGTTCCAGTAAAACGCCGGCAGTTCGCCTTGGGCGTTCAGGGTGTTGCGCTCGGCGTAGGCGGGCATTTGCGTCCAGTAAATACCGCGCACGTATTCACGCCAGCCCAGTATTTGCCGCACAAAGCCTTCTACTGCCGCCAGCGGCGCGTGCCCTTGGTGGTAGGCGGCAGTCGCAGCCTCAATCACTTCTTGGGGGCGCAATAACTTTAGGTTGAGCGCGGCCGACAGGTGGGCGTGGTACAGCCATACCTCGCCTTCCCACATGGCGTCTTGATAGGTACCAAAAAGTGGCAGGCGTTGCTGCACAAAGTCGCGTAGCGCTTGCAGCGCGTGCGCACGCGTAACCGGCCAAGCAAACCCGGAGCAGTCGCCCGGGTGGTTGGCCATGCGCTGCTGCACCAGTTGCATCACTTCTTGTGTGATGGCGTTGGGGGCGACACGCGTGGGCAAGGGCAGCGTGCCGGGGCCCTTGGCGCCAAAGGCGCCGCGGTTGTCTTTATCAAAGTTCCATTGCCCGCCCTCGGGCTCGGCGCCGTTCATGAGTATGTTGTGCCGTTGGCGCATGTGGCGGTAAAAGCCCTCAAGCCGCAGTTGCTTGCGCCCTTTGGCGTAGGCGGCAAAGTCTCGCACCGAGCACATAAAGTGGCGGTCTTCACGCACGTCCAGCGGCAGCCCCAGGGCATCGGCGGCTTGGCGCAAGGCCTGCAGCACACGCCATTCACCGGGTGCGGTCATGATGAGGCGCTGCGGCTTAAGTGTGGGCACGTCTTGCGCCAGCGCTTGAGCCAAGGTGCCGGCGGCGTTGGGGGCATCCAAGCGTTGGTAAACAACCTGCCTGCCTTGGTCTTGCAGCGTTTGTGCAAAGTGGCGCATGGCGCTTAAAAACATCACGCAGCGGTTGGCCGACGAGGGCACGTGCGTGCTTTCTTGCATCACTTCGGCCATCCACACCGCGTCTTGGGTGGGGTCAAAGTCGTCAAAGGCGGCGGCCTGGTCGTCAAGCTGGTCACCAAGCACCACCACAAGATGTCGAACGCGGCGTGTGGTCATGGCTTAAAAGTCAAAGGTGGTTTGTGCGGCGTTGGCTGCGCGCGAACTTGAGCGGTGCGGCGCGCCGTGGGTTTGGCCGCCACCTGCGGTGTGGCGCGCCAACACCGCTTGTTTGCCGGCACGCACCGCTGGCTGCGCGCGGCGCTGGTGCATGCGTGCTTTGGCTTGGCGCGTGGCCTGAGCCAAGTCCACCGGTGGCATGGGCCAATCACGCCCTACTTGCACGCCGCACGCTTGTTGCACGCTGGGCGGCATGCGCCATGGTTCAAACAGCCACGCGTCGGGCACGCGCTGCAACACCGGCAGCCAGTGGCGCACAAACGCGCCTTGCGGGTCTTGGTCGCGCGCTTGTTTAATGGGGTTGTACACGCGCGTGGTGTTGATGCCGGTGGTGCCCGATTGCATTTGCATTTGGCTCCAGTGAATGCCGGGCTCGTAGTCCACCAATTGGCGCGCCAGCCAAAGCCCTACCTCGCGCCAGTGCAACCACAGCGGGTAGGCGGCCACCGAGACCAACATGGCACGCATGCGAAAGTTAAGCCATCCGGTGTGCTGCAGCATGGCCACGCAGGCGTCGACCAAGGGCCAACCGGTGCGGCCTTGGGTGAGTGCCTCAAAGTGGCTGGCTTGCCAGTGGTTTTCACGCAAGCCGTTGTAGCCGGGGTGCATGTTGTGCCACTCGATGTCGGGTTCGCTTTCGAGCTTTTGAATAAAGTGGCAGTGCCAATGCAGCCGGCTGAGCACGCTGCGCAGGCCGGCGCGGCGCGGGTCTGCGGTATGGCACGCGGCCATGGTGCGGGTGGTGGCTTGCACCACCTCGCGCATGCTTAAGCAGCCCCAAGCCAAATAGGGCGACAGGCGCGAACACGCCGTGGGCGCCGACAGCGGAGACGAAATGCCGCCACGATACCGCGCGCTGCTTTGTTGCAAGAAATGGTTAAGCGCGGCCTCGGCTGCCAATCGGCCACCACGCTGACGCCCAGGGGCGGGCAAGTGGTGGGCGAGGGTGGGCAGGTTTGGGGCAGAGGGCAGTACGTTGTTGGGCTGGCCAGTCAACGCGGGCGCAGAGGGCGGCGCAACCACGGCGGGCGCTTGTGGCTGCTGCATGTGCGCGCGCCACTGGCCCAACCAGGCGCGGCGTTGTTTTAAGCCGCGCACCACACCGTGCTGTTTGCTTTGGTGCCAGGGCAGCCCTTGCTGTTTAAGCCATGCGGCCACCGCGCGGTCGCGCGCAAAGGTTAGGCCGTTGCCGGTTTCTTGATGGCTGTAGAGCGCGCGTATACCGTGCTGCGCATGCAGCCGTTGCAGCACCGGCACCACCTCGCCATGCTCAATGTGCAAGTGCAGCCCAAGCTGTTGGCATTGTTGTTGCAAGTCGTGCAAACATTCGGCAACAAAATCGGCCTGCCGCGACGACGCATCGGGCGCTTGCCACACACTGGGCTCCCAACAAAAAAAGGCCAGCGTAGGGCCTTGGGCCAATGCTTGTTGCCAGGGCGCGTGATCGGTTAACCGCAGGTCACGCTTCAGCCAGACCACATGGTGTGTCATGAGGCTTTGGGTGCTGTGGCGCGCTGCTGGCGGCAGCGCTCGGAGCAGTAGCGAACCTGCTCCCAGTTTTTTGCCCACGCCTTGCGCCACGTCATGGGCCGTTGGCATACCGCGCATATTTTGGTGGGCAGCTGGGCCTTGTTGCCCTTAAACGAACGGGACGGTTCAGTCATGGTGCCCATCGGGGTGTGTCAATACAAAAGCGTGCAAGAGGCAAAGGTTATCGCCGCCGCCATGCCCCCGTTTGGGTTGCGGCCACTGCCCGGGCGTGATGCGCTGGGTGGCGAGCCTTAACCCCGTCACTGGCTTGATGGTTAGGGCTGCTTGGTTCCCCATCTGACCCGGTTGGCCACTGCACCATGCGGGAAGGCTCGCCGCGGCTCATTCTACGCAGGCCAAGCCGGACATAGAATGACGCCATGGCACACATGGCACTGGCGCGCAAATACCGGCCGCGTCATTTCGGTGAAATGGTGGGACAACCGCACGTGGTGCAGGCCCTTGGTAACGCGTTGCGCTCGCAACGACTGCACCACGCCTATTTGTTTACCGGCACACGGGGCATTGGCAAAACCACCATTTCGCGCATTTTGGCCAAATCACTCAATTGCGTGGGCGCCGACGGCACGGGTGGTATCACCGACACGCCGTGTGGCGTGTGCCACGTGTGCCAGCAAATCGACGACGGACGATTTGCCGATTACATTGAGCTTGACGCCGCCTCCAACCGAGGCGTGGACGATATTCAATCGGTGCTTGAGCAAGCGCTGTACAAGCCGGTGGACGGCAGGCTTAAAGTGTTGATGGTGGACGAGGTGCACATGCTAAGCAGCACCGCGTTTAACGCCATGCTCAAAACCCTTGAGGAGCCGCCCGACTACCTTAAGTTTGTGCTGGCCACCACCGACCCGCAAAAGGTGCCGGTGACGGTGCTGTCGCGCTGCTTGCAGTTTAATTTGCGCCCCATGCCACCGGCCACCATTGCGCAGCACCTGCAAGGCTTGCTGCAGCACGAAGCCGTGGCGGCTGAGGCCGGTGCCTTGGCGCTGCTGGGGCGCGCGGCACGAGGCTCCATGCGCGATGCGCTTAGCCTAACCGATCAAGCCATTGCCCACGGCAACGGTGAACTCACCGAGGCCGCGGTGCGCGACATGCTTGGCTTGGTGGATGAAACCTGGGGCGTGCAGCTGTTGCAGGCCTTGGCAGCAGGCGACGGTGCTGCCGTGGTGCAGCAGGTTGATACCTTGCGCGAGCTGGGCCAATCCGCGCAAGCGGTGCTCGACGCGCTGGCCGAGCGTTTGCACGGCGTGGCGTTGTTGCAGCTGGCCGATGCCGCACCCGAAAGCGCCGACCCCACCATGGCAGATTTGGCACAAGCGTTGGGTGCCGACGAAACCCAGCTGCTCTACAGCCTTTGTTTGCAGGGGCGGCAAGACCTGACCTGGTCACCCGACGAATACGCCGGACTGAACATGGTGTTGCTTCGGTTCTTGGCATTTGGTGGCGGCAGCAAAAAAAAAACACCAGCCCTAGTTCAAGCGCCTAGCGAACCGGCCCGCCCGCAAGCGCCTAGTCAACCGCCACCACCGCAACCCAGCGCCAAGCCTGAGCCTGCCGCGCAGGCTGCACCGCAGCCTATCGCCAAGCCTGAGCCTGCTGCGCAAGCTGCATCGCAGCCTATCGCCTCCGCGCCGGTTGCGGTGGACGACCCCGACGGGCACGAGGCGTGGTGTGCGCTGGTAGAAACCTTGTTGCAAGGCGGCAGCGTGGCCGCGCTGGCGCGTGAGTTGGCCATAAGAAGCCAGTGGCTGGGTGTGCAGGGTGAGGGCGAGGGGCGCCGCTGGTGTTTGCAGGTGGAGCAGCCAGCGTTGGCCGAAGAAGGCCCCACACGCCGCTTGGAGCAAGCCTTGGCGCAGGCCGGGCACCCAGTGAAATTAATGGTTTCGGTGGGCGAGGTGCTTGACGGTGTGGCGCAGCGCCACCAGCGTCAGCAGGCCGCTCAGCAGCAACAGGCGCTGCAAACGCTAACCCACGACGCCGATGTGCAGCGCGTGATGCAGGCGTTTGGAGGCACAATTGTTCCCGGCTCCCTGGTGCTACCGGGGCAGTCCCCTAACTCGAAAGCGCAATAGGAACCGCCATGTTTAACAAAGGACAAATCGCCGGCTTAATGAAACAAGCGCAGGCCATGCAAGAAAACTTAAAAAAGGCACAAGAAGAAATTGCCGCCATGGAGGTTGAGGGCCAAGCCGGTGCAGGCCTGGTTAAAGTGCGCATGAGCGGCAAACACCAGGTGCTGCGCGTCAGCATTGACCCTTCAGTTATGGGTGACGACCACGAGATGGTGGAGGACATGGTGGCCGCTGCGGTTAACGATGCTGTGCGTCAAATCGACGCCGAATCGGAAACCCGCATGGCCAAGGTCAGCGGTGGCATGCCGGGTATGCCACCGGGCATGAAGCTGCCGTTCTAGGGCGATTGTTGTGGCGCATGGCGTTGCGCTGGCCGCGCTAATCGAAGCCCTGCGGCGCCTGCCTGGGGTGGGTATTCGATCGGCCTCGCGCATGGCTTACCACTTGTTGCAGCACGACCGGGTGGGGGCCGAGCACATTGCGTTGGCGCTGCAACAAGCGGTGCAGCGCGTTCGCCACTGCAGTTTGTGCCATACGCTTTCCGAAACCGAGGTGTGCAGTATTTGCCAAGACCCCGCGCGCGATGACACCCGCCTGTGCGTGGTGGAAACCCCCGCCGATCAAGCGGCACTGGAGCGCACCGGGGTGTTTCAGGGGCGTTACTACGTGCTTATGGGGCGGCTGAGCCCATTGGATGGTGTGCAGCCGTTGGATACCGGCATGCCCGGCCTGATCGAGCGGGTGACGCGTGACGCGAGCGCACTTGAAGAGGTGATTTTGGCCACCAACTTCACCGCCGAGGGTGAGGCCACCGCACACGTTTTGGCGCAAAGCCTAAAGGGCCTGGGCGTTAAGGTGAGTCGTTTGGCCCGTGGTGTGCCCTCGGGCAGCGAGCTGGAATATGTTGATTTGGGCACGATTGCCCACGCCGTGATCGACCGCCGTTAGCCGCGCCGCTTGCCGTAATTACGTGGCAGGTACACCGTTAGCCGCTGGTCTTTAGCCAGTCGGGCGTTGACACCCAGCTTATTCCAGCGTGCCAACGATTGTGCCGATACCCCCAGCCGCTTGGCCATGGTGGCCACGGTTTCACCTGCCCTGGCGCGTATGCGCATGCGCACCGTATCCTTAACCGCGGTAAGCCTAAGCTGCCCGCTGTCGGCAATGCGTTCGGGTACATCGCGATTGATTTTGGCGCTGCGCTTAACCAGCAGGGTGGAGCCTTTGCGCACCACCCGGCCTTTGGGAATGCCGTTGACTTCGCGCAGCTCCGTCTCGTTCATGCCCACGGTGCGAGCAATGCGCTGGGTGTTCATGTTGCGTGGTGCGACATACACCGTCCAACTCGCCAATGGCCCTTGGTGTTGCGCAAGGTTGCTGGTAAACAGCACCGCGTTTTCCCATGGCAGCAGCACCTTGGGGGTGCCAGCGGCCAAGATCACGGGGTGCTTGATCGATGGGTTGAGTGCCCGGAAATCGTCTTCTGATACACGCGCGAATTCAGCGGCCAATGCCACGTCGATGTCGCGCTCAATCGTGACCACATCAAAGTAGGGGTGGTTTGGAATGATGGGCAGCGCCACCTGAAAACGCGCGGGGTCTTTGATTAGATTGGCAAACGCCACCAGTTTGGGTACGTAGTTGCGCGTTTCGCGCGGCATGCGCAGGTCGGTGTAGCTGGTGGCCTTTTTGGCGCGCGCGTTGCGCTTGATGGCGCGGCGCACGTTGCCCTCACCCCAGTTGTAACTGGCCAAGGCCAGGTGCCAGTCGTTGAATTCTGCGTACAGTTGTTCTAGGTAATCGAGCGCGGCGTTGGTTGATGCCATGACGTCACGCCGTTCGTCGCGAAAATGGTTTTGCGCCAAATCAAAGTGGCGTCCGGTGGCGGGCATGAATTGCCACATGCCCATGGCCCGCGCCCGCGACACCGCCTGCGGATTGAACGCGCTTTCAATAAAAGGCAACAACGCCAGCTCCATGGGCAGTTTGCGCCGCTCAACCTCTTCCACAATATAAAACAGGTAACGCTCGGCACGGGTGGTCATGCGCGCCATGTAGTCGGGGCGTGAGCTGTACCACACCTCGTGCGTTCGCACCAACGATGAATCCAGCGGCGGCAGGGCCATGCCGCCCCGAATACGGTCCCACAAGTCGGGTACGCCACTTTCTTGCGGGGCTTGCGGCGCCGGCGTGACTTGGGTGGATACGGGCTGTGCGGCGATTAGGCTGGTTAGCCCTGAAGCCTCGACCTCAGACCCGCCCCCAGGCGCTTGCGCCGCGCGTTGCGTTTGCGTGCTGCCTACTGCTCCAACCTGTTCGGTGGGGGCCGGTGCTTGCACCATGGTTTGGCAACCAGCCAGCAGCCAAGGCAGCAACGCGCCAAGCCAGACGCTGCGCGGTAGGGAATTGACGGTCATGTTTGGTTTTTCCATTCGCGCAAAACCGCCAAGCATTCGCTGGGCTCGGTGACGCCATGCCCCGCACGCTGCGAGGCCGCTTGTTGCACCGACGGCTGGGCTGTGCGCATAAAAGGATTGATTTCGAGCTCCAGCGCGATGCGGCTTGGCAGGGTGGGCTGCTTGGCCGCACGCAGCGTGGCCACTTGGGTGGCGTAGGCTTGCAAGGCTTGGTTGCCCGGCTCCACGCTGAGCGCGAAACGTACATTGCTTTGGGTGTATTCGTGCGCGCAGCACACTTGGGTGTTGCCGGGCAGCGCGGCAAGCTGGGCCAGGGCGCGGTGCATGTCTTGGGGGCTGCCCTCAAACAAGCGACCACATCCGGCAGAAAACAAGGTATCGCCACAAAACAACAGCGGGGCGTCGTGCCCGTTGGGGGTGCCCACGTAGGCCACATGGCCGGCGGTGTGCGCGGCGACATCCAGTACCTGCCAAGTGGTGTTCAACACGGTGATTGACTGCTGCGGCTGCACCGGCTGGTGCGCAAAAGCAAAACGCTGCGCCTCGCGTGCCGGCGCATAAACCTTGGCATGGGGGTGGGCTTTGAGTAGCGCCGCCACACCACCAATGTGGTCGCCGTGGTGGTGGGTAATAAGAATGGTGTCTAGCGCAAGTTGTTGCTCGTGCAACGCTTGGTTAATCGGTTCGGCTTGCCCTGGGTCTACTACCATGGCGCGCTGGCCGTTGTGTAGGAGCCAGATATAGTTGTCGTCAAAGGCAGGGATGGGCAACAAGGTCATGTCGAACGAGATTATAAAGACGGATAACTGGTGGCACTCACCGGCGGCGCACACGCTGCTGGCGTGGGAGCAGCGCGTGCTGAACCAAGCGGTGGACGATGTGTTTGGTTACCACGCGGTGCAACTTGGGCTGCCGGTGCTTGACGCGTTGGCCGAAAACCGCATGCCGCACCGCTGGCGGTTTGGCTTGGGTGCCGAGGCGGCGCAGCACGCGGATTGCCACGCGGTGGTGCATCCGGCGGCGCTGCCGCTGGACTCGGCCAGTGTGGATTTGTTGGTGCTGCCGCACACCTTGGAGCAAACCGCTTTGCCACACGATTGTTTGCGCGAGGCCGCGCGTGTGCTGATGCCCGAGGGGCGGGTGGTGATCACGGGGCTGCAGCCGCTGAGTTGGTGGGGGGCGCAGTTTTCGTTGTCGCGTCGCGTTCGACGCATGCGCGGCTTGGCGTTGAGCGAAGACGACTTGGCGCAAGACACACCGGCCACGCACCAAATGATTGGCCGCTGGCGGTTGCGCGATTGGCTTGCCTTGCTCGATTTTGAGGTGCAATGGCAGCGCGTGGGTGTGTTTCGACCACCTTGGCAAAACCCTGCCTGGCAGGCTCGCCTGCAGGGCATGGAACAATGGGGTGCGCGCTGGGCGCCGTGGTTTGGAGGGGCATACGTGATGGTGGCGGTCAAGCGGGTGGTGGGCATGAGGCGGATTCGTCCGGCATGGCGGCGTGCGTCAACCCGAGCCCAAACGGCGCGTGCGGTGCAACGCGCACCGCACCCATGAAGCCGCACGTGATGGCCTACACCGATGGGGCCTGCAAGGGCAACCCTGGCCCCGGTGGCTGGGGCGTGTTGCTCGAGGCCGACGGCAAGCAACGTGAGTTGTGTGGCGGCGAGACCCTAACCACCAACAACCGCATGGAACTGTGCGCCGTGATTGAGGCGCTGCGTGCACTTAAGCGGCCGTGCCGGTTAGAGGTGTGGCTGGACAGCGAATACGTGCGCAAGGGAATAACCGAGTGGCTGGCCGGTTGGCGCGCCAAGGGTTGGCGCACCGCAGCAGGCAAGCCGGTAAAAAACGTGGATTTATGGCAAACGCTGGACGACTTGGTGGCGCACCAAGGGCACGACATCAGTTGGCATTGGGTTAAAGGCCACGCCGGGCACCCGGGCAACGAGCGCGCCGACGCTTTGGCCAACCAAGGCGTGCCGCGCTAGCCGCCGATGTAACTCATCTCAACTTTGGGCTGGTCTGGTGCGCCGGCTTGTGCTTGGCCACGCAGCGCCGAGTATTGGTTGGTTCGCCCTTGCCAAATGCCGGCTATGCGCGCGCTGAGTGTGGCGGCGTCTTCGCCTTGGCGCAGCCAGTGCCGCAGGTCGTGCCCTTGACCGGCGAACAAGCACAAAAACAGCCGGCCTTCGGTGGAAAGCCGGGCGCGATTGCAGTCGCCACAAAACGCTTGCGTGACGCTAGAAATGAACCCAATTTCGCCCAGCGACGGGTCGTGCTTGCCTTGGGCGTTGGCGTAACCCCAACGTTGCGCCGTTTCACCCGGGGCACTTGCCGCCAATGGCAGCAACGGAAATTGATCGTGCACGCGCTGCTTCACCTCGGCGCTGGGCAGCACCTGCTGCATTTGCCAGCCGTTGGTGTGGCCAACGTCCATGTATTCAATGAATCGCAGCGTGATGCCGCGGCCACGAAAGTAGGTGGCCATGGGCACAATTTGATCGTCGTTGACGCCACGCTGCACCACCATGTTCACCTTGATGCTGGCAAAGCCGGCGCGTTGTGCCGCCTCGATGCCGTGCAGCACGTCGGCCACGGCAAAGTCCATGTCGTTCATGCGCCGAAATGTGGCGTCGTC
>RFXW01000004.1 GCA_009921245.1 Candidatus Fonsibacter lacus
TGGGCGGCCCATTGCACACCGAGCGCGGTTTTGTGCTGCATGACCCCATGGGCGATGACGAGGGCTCGGTTTACGCGTCGTCGTTGCATGTGCCCGGTGGCCTTGAAATGACCACCTCGCGCGATGTACTCGAGGCCTTGTCGGTCGGGGCCGGGCCCAAGCGGGTGCGCATCATGCTTGGATACGCGTCGTGGGGCGAGGGTCAGCTGGAATCTGAACTGGCCGAAAACCATTGGCTGACGGTGCCCGCCGACGCCGCGGTGGTGTTTGATACCCCCGCGGCCACCCAGTGGCAGCACGCGGTGGCGCTGCTGGGATTGGATTCGGGCAACCTGGCGACGGGCTCGGGGCACTGTTAGCGTGGTGGCTGCCATTCCTCGCGCCGCCGTTTCACCCGCTTGGCAGCGGTTTTTGGCGTTTGACGTAGGCACCCGCCGCACCGGGGTGGCGGTAGGCAACCGCATCAGTGGCACCGCCACGCCGTGTCGCACCATCGTGGCTCAAGGTGCTGCGGTTTGGTCCGAGGTGGCGCAGGCCGTGGGTGAGTGGCAACCCGACGCGTTGGTGGTGGGGGTGCCGCTGCACCCCGACGGTGCCGCGCACGACATGACGGCGCTGGCGCAGCGTTTTGCGCGACGCCTAGAAGGGCGCTTTGGTCTGCCGGTGTTGCAGGTCGATGAACGCTACAGCACCACCGAGGCACGCGCCATGGGGGCCACCGATCCAGACGCCGGCGCGGCCTGCATTGTGCTTGAGCAACTGCTGCGGGATTTGCCATGAGCGTAACCGCACCCAACGCCGAGGCGTTGTATCTCAAACTGCGTGAGGCGGTACGGGCGTGGCTCGCTGCGCAGCCCGATCCGGCGCATTTGGTTGGCATTGCCTCGGGCGGGGCTTGGCTGGCGCGTCGTTTGCAAACCGACCTTGGCTTGCCCGGTGAGCCCGGCGTGATCTCCTCGGTCATGCACCGCGACGACTTTGCCCAGCGCGGCTTGGCCGCCGCCGCCATGCAAACCAAACTGCCGTTTGAAGTCTCGGATGCGCGCGTGCTGTTGGTGGACGACGTGCTTTACACCGGGCGCACCATTCGCGCTGTGTTGAATGAATTGTTCGACTACGGCCGTCCCGCCAGCGTGGCCTTGGCGGTGCTGGTCGATCGGGGTGGGCGTGAGCTGCCGGTGTGCGCCGACCTCTGCGCCGCCCAGCTCAGCGTGCCCGCCCAGCAGGTGCTGCAGTTGCAGCGCCAAGAAAATGGTCAATTTGTCATGACCCTACAGGACGCAAGCTAAGCATGCCAAGCCATAACCCGCAGCTCAACCGCCACGGTGAACTGGTGCATTTGCTCTCTATCGAGGGCTTGGGGCGCGACCACTTAACCCACATATTGGATACAGCCAGCCAGTTTGTGAGCGTCAACGACAGAGACGTAAAAAAAGTGCCTTTGCTGCGCGGCAAAAGCGTGTTCAATTTGTTTTTTGAAAACTCCACCCGCACCCGAACCACCTTTGAAATCGCTGCAGCGCGGCTGTCGGCCGACGTCATTAACTTAGACATCGCACGCTCCTCCACCAGCAAAGGGGAGAGCCTGCTCGACACCATGGACAACCTCACCGCCATGGCCGCCGATGTGTTTGTGGTGCGTCATGCCGCCTCGGGCGCGCCGTATCTTATGGCGCAGCATGTGCCGCCGCACGTGCATGTGGTCAACGCCGGTGACGGTCGCCACGCCCATCCCACGCAGGCTTTGCTCGATATGTACACCATTCGTCATTTCAAGGGCGACTGGGCCAATCTCACCGTGGCCATCGTTGGCGACGTGTTGCACTCGCGGGTGGCGCGCTCCAACATTCACGCGCTCACCACCTTAGGCTGTGCCGAGGTGCGCGTGGTGGGCCCGCGCACCCTGGTGCCGCCCAGCTTGGCGCCGATGGGGGTACGGGTGTGCCATACCCTGCGTGAAGGGCTGGAGGGTGCAGACGTTGTCATGGCGTTGCGCTTGCAAAATGAACGCATGAATGGGGCGCTTATTCCGTCGGCACAAGAATTTTTTAAACGCTTTGGACTGACCGAGGCGCGCCTGGCCTGGGCCAAGCCCGACGCCATCGTGATGCACCCTGGCCCCATCAACCGTGGTGTAGAAATCGACTCCGCCGTGGCCGACGGCGAGCGCGCGGTGATTTTGTCTCAGGTGACGTTTGGCATTGCGGTGCGCATGGCGGTGATGTCCATTGTGGCCGGTCACGACGGGGCCCGCGCATGAAAACCCTGATACAAGGTGGTCGCGTGCTCTGCCCAGCCAGCGGGTTGGACCAGGTTGCCGACGTCGCACTGGCTGACGGACAGGTGCTGGCCGTGGGGCAGGTACCCAGTGGCTTCACCCCCGACCAGCAACTCAACGCCAGTGGCGCTTGGGTGTTGCCCGGGTTGATCGACCTGTGCGCGCGCTTGCGCGAGCCCGGCCAAGAGCACGAGGGCATGTTGGAGTCCGAGTTGGCGGCGGCGGTATGCGGCGGCGTCACCCGCTTGGTGTGCCCACCCGACACCGACCCCGTGCTTGATGAACCTGGGCTGGTGGACATGTTGCGCTTTCGTGCCGCCCAATTGCGTTTGGCCCATGTGCACCCGCAAGGCGCGCTCACGCGTGGCTTGCAAGGGCAAGCGCTGACCGAAATGGCGGAGCTCAGTGAATCCGGTTGTGTGGGCTTTGGGCAAGCCGAGCATGCGTTGCGCGACACCCTGGTGTTGCAGCGCGCCATGCAATACGCCGCCACCTATGGCTTTACGGTATGGCTACGTGCGCAAGACGCCTGGCTGGGCGGCGGCGTGGCCGCCAGCGGGCCGTTGGCCACCCGCATGGGTTTGTCGGGCGTGCCGGTGGTGGCCGAGGTGATTGCCTTGCACACCATCACCGAGCTGATGCGTGTCACCGGTGCGCGCGTGCATGTGTGCCGCTTAAGCAGCGCCGCCGGTGTTGAGTTGGTGCGCCAAGCCAAGGCCCAGGGTTTGCCGCTTACTTGCGACATCAGCGTGCACAACCTGCATTTGTGCGACCACGACCTGGGCTACTTCGACTCGCGCGCGCATCTGCAGCCGCCGCTGCGCCAAGCCAGCGACCGCGAGGCGCTGGCCAATGCCTTGGCCGATGGCACCGTGGATGCGTTGGTGAGCGACCACAACCCGCTGGACGCCAACGCCAAACATTTGCCGTTCGCCGAATCCGAGCCCGGTGCCACCGCCATTGAGCTGCTGTTGCCGCTGACGGTTAAATGGGCGCAAGCGCACAACGTGCCGCTGACGCATGCGTTGGCGCGGGTTACCACTGGCCCGGCCGCGGTGCTGGGAGGCACCTTACCGGCGTTGGCCGGCAGCTTGCAGCCTGGTGCCCCGGCGCACGTGTGCGTGTGTCGGCCGTCGCAGCAGGCCACCGTGGTGGGCGCGCATTTGCGCAGCCAAGGCAAGTTCACGCCGTTTGAGGGCGCTGCCTTGCCCGTGCAAGTGGTGGCCACCTGGGTTGACGGCCACTTGGCGTTTGATGACACCCAGCACTGAGGCACAGGGTTTAACCCCTTGGGCTGCGGCGTGGCGCATGCTGCGTTTGCTGGGGCACGTGGTGCACGGTTTGTGGCAGTTGCACACCTCGTTTCCTCGGGCCACGCCCGAGGTGCAAACCGACATGGTGCGCCAGTGGTCGCGCCGCATGCTGGACAGTCTTGGCATAGCGCTGCAGGCGCAACCGGCCCCGCAGTGGCCAGCCCATCAGGGTGTGTTGGTGGTTATCAACCATATTTCGTGGCTTGATATCTTGGTGCTCAACGCCGTGCATCCCATGCAATTCGTGGCCAAAGACGACATTCAACGCTGGCCACTGATCGGGCGATTGGTGGCGGCGTCTGGCACCTTGTTCATCCGCCGGCGCTCGGCGCGCGATGCGCTGCGCGTGGTGCACACCATGGCGCAGGCCTTGCGCGCGGGCGCGCGCGTGGCGGTGTTTCCCGAGGGTACCACCAGCAGCGGTGAGGCGGTGCTGCCTTTTCATGGCAACTTGCTGCAAGCCGCCCTAGACGCCCAAGTGGCCGTGATGCCGGTTGGCCTGGGCTACTGGCAGCTCGACGGGCATAGGCGCAGCGCCGCCGTGCGTTACATCGACGACGATACCTTGCTTGGCTCCATATGGCGCACGCTGCGCCACGGGCCGGTGTTGGCAAGGGTCGTGTTTGGCCCATCCCAAACCGCCAATGGCCAAACACGCCGGCAGTGGGCACACGCGCTGCAAGTCCAAGTGCAACAGTTCATACAATTTGGGGTATGACCACTTACAGTTGGAACCCCGTCATCGTTGGCCACACCGTTGCGGCGTTGGTGGCCTTGGGTCTGGGCACCGCGTTGCTGTTGCGGCGCAAAGGCACAGCGTCGCACCGCTGGCTGGGACGGTTGTGGATGGCGCTGATGGCCGGCGTGGCGTTGTCGTCGTTTGCCATCATGCGCGATGGCTACAGCTGGATTCACGGCCTGTCGGTGTTTACCTTGATCACGTTGGTCACCGGTTGGTGGTTGGCGCGGCGGCGTTACATCGCGGCGCATCGGTTCAATATGTTAGGCCTGTACTTTGGGGCGTTGGTGGTCACTGGGCTGTTTACCTTGCTGCCCAATCGCCTGATCGGGCGGGCCGTGATTGACGGCTGGAACGCGTTGTTCGCCGCGTTAAACTAAACCTCGCGCCGCCATAGTTCAACGGATAGAACGAGCGCCTCCTAAGCGCTAGATACAGGTTCGATTCCTGTTGGTGGTACCAACGCCGCGCCGCGCCCCCCCGCACTTGGCATGCACTGTCCGCTCGGTGCCAAGCGCCCAATGACGGTTTGGCGCAAAATCGGGGCCCGTTGCATCTGCTTGCCATTGCTCCCATGACGTCGCTCAAAGACACCTACTGGCCCCCTTATGTACCGCGGCGCTTTCGTGCGCCGCACACGCCGCTGATCGACAACCTGATCACCAGCGCGCGTCGTTACCCCAACAAGGCTGCGCTGATCTTTTTGCAGCAAGAAACCAGCTACGCCGAACTGCTTGAGCAAGTGGAGCGCATGGCGGGCTATTTGCAGCAACTGGGTGTCAAGCGCGGAGACCGTGTGTTGTTGCTGATGCAAAACTGCCCGCAACTGGTGGTGGCGCATTTTGCTATTTTGCGTGCCGACGCAGTGGTGGTGCCGGTTAACCCCATGAACCGTGCCCAAGAATTGCAACATTACATTGCCGACTCCCAAGCTCAGGTGGCGGTGGTGGCCGAAGATTTGGCCCACGAATTGGCGCAAGCCAGCGCCGAACTGGCGCCACCGCAAAGGCTGCAACACGTGGTAACGGCGCGCTACGCCGACGCCGCAGGCGAGCTACACAACGCCGCCGTTGCCGTGCCCCAAGCGTGGCGCGATTGGTTTGCTGCAGCCGTTACCCCAGCCCAATGGGGCAGCACGCAGGCCCACGCGTGGCCGCAGGTTATGGCCGCCGCCCATACGCCCACGCCAGTACAAAATGGGCCAGAAGACTTGGCTATCTTGCCTTACACCAGTGGCACCACAGGCTTGCCCAAAGGCTGCATGCACCCGCAACGCACGGTGATGTACAACGCCCACGCCATGGGGCTGTGGATGTACCAAACCCCCGAGAGTGTGCAGCTGGTGGCGGTGCCAATGTTTCATATCACGGGCCTGGTGATTGGCATGCACGCCGTGATTGCCGCTGGTGCCAGCATGGTCATCATGCCGCGCTGGGATCGCGACTACGCCGGTGCTGCCATTGCGCACTGGGGTGTGACGCACTGGCTCAACATACCCACCATGGTGATCGATTTGCTGGCCAGTCCACACGCTGCCAACTACCCGCTCAACAGCCTGCAGTACATCGGCGGTGGTGGCGCCGCCATGCCGCAAGCCGTGGCGCAGCGCCTGTTGGAACAATACGGCTTACGCTACGCCGAAGCCTATGGTCTAACCGAAACCTGTGCGCCTTCGCACAGCAACCCGGCGCACGCCACGCGCCAACAATGCTTGGGCGTGCCCTACATGGACGCCGACGCGATCGTCGTCAACCCCGAGACCCTGCAGCCTGTTGCACCGGGTGAGCCAGGCGAAATTTTGATTCAAGGCCCCATGGTCTTTAACGGCTATTGGCGCAACCCCGAGGCCACAGCCAAGGCGTTCGCCGAGGTTCAGGGTAGGCGCTACTTTCGCAGTGGTGACCTGGGCCGGGTAGACGAGCAGGGGTTTTTCTACATGACCGATCGTCTCAAGCGCATGATCAACGCCAGTGGCTACAAAGTGTGGCCGGCTGAGGTTGAGGCCATGATGTTTCAACACCCCGCCATTGCCGAGGCGTGCATCATCAGCGCCCCCGATGCGTACCGCGGTGAAACCGTGCAAGCCGTGGTGGTGCTGCGCCAAGATGCCCAAGCCACGGCGGATGACATCATCGCCTGGTGTCGTGACCACATGGCGGCATACAAAGTGCCGCGGCGGGTGCAACTGATCGACGCCCTACCCAAAAGTGGCAGCGGCAAGGTGATGTGGCGTTTGCTGCAAGAGCAGGCTTGGGCACAAACGGCGGTCAACACCTAATCGCGCGTCTATCGCGCTTAAGCATGCCTTGGTATAACAAAGTTCAAACCTATGAACTAAAAATCTAAGCAAACATTAGGTAAAACCAAGGGTCAACCCTATGATTCACGCCGGCTGAAGGAGGTCGGTCAAGCTCATGCTCAAGCGGCGTGCGCAACCGACGAGCTTGGCTCGCGGCAGCACGGTGGAGGCCAGCGTTGCCGCGCAAAAAGTGCCTCGAATTTTCTAATGGAATTTCAAATGAAGACGTTTGTCATGTTTGGATCGTTGGTGGTGGCTTCGGTATTGGTTGCCTGTGGCCAAAGCGATGCAGAGCAAAGCAAGGCCGCTGAGCCGGTGGCGGCGCCCGCTGCGCCTATGGCAGCCCCAGCTGCTGACCAAGCCCCGGTGAGCACCGACAGTGCGGCCCCTGCCGCCGAGACCAAACCAGCCGAGCCAGCCAGTAAATAACGCGTTGGTGTGGGGAGGGAGCCGCAGCCTATAGGTTGCGGCTTTTTTTTGGCCGCGTGCAGGGCAAACAGGGTGCCTGCGGTGTGGTCGGGGTGAGAGGATTCGAACCTCCGGCCTCTACGTCCCGAACGTAGCGCTCTACCAGGCTAAGCTACACCCCGCGTGTACCTTATCGAGCGCCGAATTCTAGCAGTGCCGTAACCAGGCTAGTTGGCCCGTTGCAGCAGCTCTTCGGTTAGGGTGTGCATGGCTTGGGTGTAGGGGTTGTGCGGTAGGGCACGCAGCGCATCTTGCGCCACGCGGGCCTCGGCGTGCGCCAGCGCCATGGCCGCGCTTAAGCCACCGCTGTCGCGAATCAGCGCCAGCAACCGCGGCAGCTGCGATACATCACCCTCGCGAATGGCGTTTTCCAGCAACTCGCGCTCGTCATCGGCCACGCGTTGTAGGGTGCAGATCAGGGGTAACGTTACCTTGCCCTCGCGCAAGTCATCGCCCAAGTTTTTGCCCATGGCTGCCGCGTCGCCACTGTAGTCAAGCGCGTCGTCCACCACCTGAAACGCCGTGCCCAGTGCTTGGCCAAACAGCGCGCAGGCCGACTCCACGTCCTCGCTGGCGTTGGCCAACAGCGCCGGCAGCCGGGCGCTGGCTTCAAACAGTTTGGCGGTTTTGGATCGAATCACTTGCAGGTAGTCGTCCTCGGTCATCGCGGTGTTGCGAATTTGCACCAGTTGCAACACCTCGCCCTCGGCGATCACGTTGGTTGCATCCGCCAGCACCTGCATCACGCGCATGTCGTTGACATCGACCATCATTTGAAAGGCGCGCGAATACAAAAAGTCGCCCACCAGCACGCTGGCCGGGTTGCCAAAAGCCTGGTTGGCCGTGGCCCGACCCCGGCGCAGCGTGGACTCGTCCACCACGTCGTCGTGCAGCAACGTGGCGGTATGAATAAATTCCACCACCGCTGCCAGCGTGAGGCGCTGCGGGCCCTGCAATTCCAGCGCCCCGGCCATGAGCAGCAGCAACGCTGGGCGCAGCCGCTTGCCGCCGGCGCCAATGATGTACTGGGTGACTTGGCCCACCAGCGGCACCTGGCTTTGAAGGTGCTGGGCAATCACCCCGTCCAGGGCGGTCATGTCGGCGGCAACAAGGGCCAGCGGGTCGGCTTGGGGGGCGGTGGTTGGCATGCTGGAGTAATTATTGCAGATGGTGCTACAATTTCAGGTTTCCCGGTTGGAAGGAAAATCGTATGTACGCGGTTGTCAAAACCGGTGGCAAGCAGTATCGCGTGGCCGCCGGTGAAAAAATTAAAGTCGAACAAATCACCGCCGACGTGGGCGCAGAAATTGTGCTCAACGAGGTATTGGCTGTGGGCATCGGCAGCGAACTCAAGGTGGGCACGCCATTGGTAAGCGGTGCGGCGGTTACGGCCAAGGTCGTGTCGCAAGGCCGCGGCGATAAGGTGCGAATTTTTAAAATGCGCCGCCGCAAGCATTACCAAAAGCGCCAAGGCCACCGGCAGTATTTCACCGAGCTTGAAATCAGCGCGATTCAAGCCTAAGGAGATTGACACATGGCACAGAAAAAAGGCGGCGGCTCCACACGCAACGGGCGCGACTCCAAGCCCAAAATGTTGGGCGTTAAGGTGTTTGGTGGCCAAGTTATTTCGGCTGGCGGCATCATTGTTCGCCAACGCGGCACCAAATTCCACCCGGGTACCAACGTGGGCATGGGCAAAGACCACACCTTATTCGCCACCACCAACGGCACCGTGTCGTTTGCTGTGAAGGGCGAGTTTGGTCGTCAGTTGGTTTCGGTTACACCGGAAGCTGCGTAACCAGGCGCCGCGCCGAGCGATTGGCTTGATGCCCCAAAGCCCGCCTCGGCGGGCTTTGTTGTGTATGGGGCAACCTACAATCGAGCCATCATGAAATTTGTTGACGAAGCCACCATTGATGTCGCCGCTGGTGACGGGGGCAATGGCTGCGCCTCGTTTCGCCGCGAAAAATACCGCGAATTTGGCGGCCCCGATGGCGGCGACGGCGGCCGCGGCGGCAACGTGTGGGTGGTGGCTGACGCCTCGCTCAACACCCTGATCGACTTTCGCTACCAGCGACGCTTTGAAGCCGGCCGCGGTGAGCACGGCCGAGGCTCCGATATGTATGGCGCAAAAGGCGCCGACATCGAAATGCGCATGCCCGTGGGCACGGTGCTGCGATCGGTGGACGCCGAGCAGCCTATGCTTGAGTTGTTGCACCCCGGGCAACGCGAGGTGGTGGCCCGTGGCGGCGAGGGCGGCTTGGGCAACTTGCACTTCAAAAGTTCAACCAATCGAGCGCCACGGCAAAAAACCCTGGGTAAGCCAGGCGAGCGTTTCAGCTTGCAACTGGAGCTCAAAGTGTTGGCCGATGTCGGGCTGTTGGGCATGCCCAACGCCGGTAAATCCACGTTAATCGCCGCGGTCTCCAACGCCCGCCCCAAGGTGGCTGACTACCCATTCACCACCTTGCACCCCAATTTGGGGGTGGTACGGGTGGCACCCGAGCAAAGCTTTGTCATGGCCGACGTGCCTGGCCTGATTGAAGGCGCGGCCCAAGGGGCTGGTCTGGGGCACCAGTTTTTAAGGCATTTGCAGCGCACGCGGTTGCTGTTGCATTTGGTCGATATGGCCCCGTTTGACGACAGCGACCCAGTGCAACAAGCCCAGGCCATTTGGGCCGAGCTGCAAGCCTACGACGCCGAACTGGCAAGCAAGCCGCGTTGGCTGGTGCTCAACAAGCTGGACATGGTGCCAGCCGATGAGCGCCAGCAGCGCGTGGCCGAATTTCGGCAACGTCTGGGGCTGGGCGAGCAGCCGCTGTACGCGATCTCAGCGTTGACGCGCCACGGCTGCGAAGCCTTGATGCGAGACGTTTACCAGGCCGTGGCCCGGCCGCGCCCCGCCGACACCGCACCCGACCCGCGCTTTGCCGCAGAGGACAACCCATGAGCACGACCAGCCCCGAAGCGGGGCTGCGCCAAGCGCGACGCTGGGTGATTAAGGTTGGCTCCAGCTTGGTCACGAACGACGGCCAGGGCCTAGATGAAGCTGCGATTGGACGCTGGTGCGAGCAATTGGCGGCGCTGGTGCAAGACGGGCGTGAGGTTCTGATGGTCAGCAGCGGTGCCGTGGCCGAGGGCATGCGGCGTTTGGGCTGGACGCGGCGCCCCAGCGAATTGCCCGAGCTGCAAGCGGCGGCGGCGGTGGGGCAAATGGGCTTGGCCCATACCTACGAAAGCAAATTGCGCAGCCACCAATTGGCCAGCGCGCAGGTGCTGCTAACCCACGGCGATGTGGCTGACCGTGAGCGCTACCTGAATATCCGCTCGACCTTGCTTAAGCTGCTGGAGTTGGGTGTGGTGCCGGTGATCAACGAAAACGACACCGTGGTCAACGATGAAATTCGTTTTGGCGACAACGACACCTTGGCCGCGTTGGTGGCCAGTGTGGTTGAGGCAGACGCTTTGGTGATTCTGACCGACCAAGCCGGGCTTTACACCGCCGACCCGCGCCACCACGCCGATGCACAACTGCTCACGCATGGCAAAGCCGGGGACCCGGCGCTCGAGACCATGGCCGGTGGCGCCGGCAGCCTCATTGGCAAAGGCGGCATGATCACCAAAGTGCTTGCCGCCAAACGCGCCGCGCAGGTGGGAGCGACCACGGTGATTGCCTCGGGCCGCGAACCTCAGGTGCTGCCCAGGCTGGCGCGTGGCGAAACGGTGGGCACCTGCCTTACGTCAACCACCGGCAAGGGTCAGGCGCGTAAGCGCTGGATGGCCAACCAGCTGCAAATGCCGGGCCACGTCACCATTGACGACGGCGCGGTAAACAAGCTGCTGCAAGAGGGCAAAAGTTTGTTGCCAATTGGTATCACCGCGGTACATGGCGAGTTCGCGCGTGGCGACGTGATTGCCATTTGCGACCGGCATCAACGTGAGGTGGCGCGTGGCTTGGCCAACTACGCCAGCGCCGAGGCCAAGCGTCTTTGTGGTGTGGCATCGTCGCGTATTCCTGAGCTGCTGGGCTACATGGCCGAGCCAGAAATGGTGCATCGAACCAATTTGGTGTTGATGCGTTAACGCCGGTTGGGGTCGGGATCGAAGCTGGCGCCTGGCGGCAGCTCCACACGGTGTTGAATCATAAAAGGGGCCCGTACCCGGCGTTCACCCAAGCCTGGGGAGGAAGCAGCACGCGGCGTACGCCCCCGACCGTTGGCCCCCTCAACAAAACGCGACAACTCGGCCAAGGCTTTTTGATACACACCACGCTTGAATTCGATCACCACATCCAACGGCACCCAGTAGTCGTTCCAGCGCCAAGCATCGAATTCAGGGTGGTTGGTGGCGCGTAGGTTGAGGTCCCAATCATGACCAACCAGGCGCAGCAAAAACCAAATCTGTTTTTGACCACGGTAATGCCCGCGCGCGTCGCGTCGGATAAACCGATCCGGCACCTCGTAGCGCAACCAGTCGCGGGTGCGCCCAACAAGGCTGACGTGCGCCGGTCGCAGCCCGAGCTCTTCGTGGAGCTCGCGATACATCGCCTGCTCAGGCGTTTCGCCGCGGTCTATGCCCCCTTGGGGGAACTGCCAAGAGGTGCTGCGGATACGCTTGCCCCAGAAAACTTGATTCTTCTGGTTGAGCAGGATGATGCCGACGTTAGGCCTAAAGCCATCTCGGTCAAGCATAATTCAACTTTGTTTTTTTCGTTGCACCGATTATGCACCGCAAGTGCCGTGCGTGCAGGTCGACTCCCAAGGCAAGCCCATCCATGAAAGCCAGCCAGTTTCTTATCTCCACACTCAAAGAGGCGCCGGCCGACGCCGAGGTGGTCAGCCATCGGCTGATGTTGCGTGCGGGCATGATCAAACGGCTGGGTTCGGGCATTTACACCTTCATGCCCATGGGTTGGCGTGTGGTGCAAAAGGTGGCCGCGATTGTGCGACAAGAAATGAACCGCGCCGGTGCCATTGAGCTTTCCATGCCGGTTGTGCAGCCAGCGGAACTGTGGCAAGAAACCGGGCGTTTCCAAAAAATGGGTCCGGAACTGTTGCGCCTGCAAGATCGCCACGGTCGTGACTTTGTGATCCAGCCCACCAGCGAAGAGGTGGTCACCGATATCGCGCGCCAAGAGCTGCGCAGCTACCGGCAGCTGCCCAAAAACTTGTATCAAATTCAATCCAAGTTTCGAGACGAGCGGCGTCCTCGCTTTGGTTTGATGCGCGGGCGAGAGTTTGTGATGAAAGACGCCTACAGCTTTGACCGAGACGCGGCCGCCGCGCAGCAAAGCTACGCCGCCATGGCGCAAGCCTACCGCGCGATTTTTGATCGGTTTGGGCTGCGTTACCGCGCTGTATCGGCCGACAGTGGCGCCATTGGCGGTGATTTAAGCGAAGAGTTTCAAGTCATCGCCGCCACCGGCGAAGACGCCATTGTGTATTGCCCCAACAGCGATTACGCCGCCAACATGGAAAAGGCGCAGGCCGCCGCACCCGCCGTCACCCGCCCCGCGCCACAGCAAGCCATGGCCGAGGTTGACACACCGGGCAACAGCACCTGCGCGGCGGTGGCCAAACAGCTGGACTTGCCACTGTCGCGTACCGTCAAGAGCTTGGTGTTGGCCACCGACCCCAGCGAAGGGGGTGAGGCCACGGTGTGGTTGGTGCTGCTGCGCGGTGATCACGACTTAAACGAAGTCAAGGTAGGCAAACTGGCTGGCTTTGAGGCAGGTTGGCGCTTTGCCAGCGTGGCGGAAATTGAGCAGCACTTTGGTTGCAAGCCTGGCTATTTAGGGCCGATTGGGTTGCGGCAGCCGGTGCAGGTGGTGGCCGACCGTGAGGTGGCGGTGATGGCCGACTGGGTGTGTGGTGCGAATCGCGTCGATACCCACTTGTGCGGCGTGAATTGGGGGCGTGATCTGCCCGAGCCGGCGCATGTGGCCGACTTGCGCAACGTGGTGGAGGGCGATGAGTCGCCCGACGGGCGTGGCCCGCTGCGTATCGAGCGTGGCATTGAGGTGGGCCACATCTTTTATTTGGGAACCAAATACGCCACCGCCATGAACGCCACGTTTTTAGACGAAGACGGCAAGCCCAAACCATTTGAAATGGGGTGTTACGGCATTGGTGTCACGCGCTTGCCAGCCGCCGCCATTGAACAAAACCATGACGACAAAGGCATGATCTGGCCCGAGGCCATTGCCCCGTTTGAGGTGGTGATTTGCCCCATTGGCATGGACCGCTCCGAGGCGGTGCGCGATGCCGCCCATCGTTTGCTTGACGAGTTGTTGGCCGCCGGTGTCGATGCGCTGCTTGATGACCGAGGCGAGCGCCCGGGTGCGATGTTTGCCGATTGGGAGCTCATTGGCGTGCCGCACCGGGTCACGGTGGGCGATCGCGCGCTGGCCGAGGCGGAGGTGGAATACCAAGCGCGACGCAGCGGTGCGTCGCAACGCTTGCCCTTGTCGCAAGCCAGCGCCTGGTTAACCCAGGCGATTGGCGCCGCCAAAACCCCGGCCTAGCGGCCGCGGTTCACAATGGCCGCCGCCTATTGAGCGGGCGCGGCCAACAGCTGCTGCAGTTCGCCGTCTTCGTACATTTCCATCAAGATATCCGAGCCGCCGACAAACTGCCCGCGCACATAGAGCTGCGGAATCGTGGGCCACTGGCTGAAGTCTTTGATGCCTTGGCGTATGCCTTCGTCCTCTAACACATTCACCGTTTTCAGGGCTTTGGTGTCGACGCCGCAAGCCTTGAGAATTTGAATGGCCCGCCCCGAAAAGCCACACATCGGAAACGCCGCCGTGCCCTTCATAAACAACACCACCTCGTGTTGTGTAACCAAGTCGTTGATTTGTTGCTGAACGTCTTGCATGGTGCTCTCTCCAATGATTGCCCCGGTGGGCTGTGGCGCCGCCCTTTTGGGCCGTGCATGACGCCATTATCCAATGTTGTGGGCGGCTTGGGGTAAGCACGCGTGACGCGTGCGGGATCGGCTCAGCCCGGTGATTGGGCACCGGTGCAGCGGGGTCGCCCCGCCATGTCGTGTCGGGTGGTGACCGTGGTGAAACCGTGTGCCTGCAGCAGGGTGGCCACCGCCTGCGCCTGATCGTGGCCGTGTTCAAGCAGCAGCCAAGCGCCAGCACGCAACCGTGGCGTGGCGCCGGCAACGATGCGGCGTATGTCGTCCAGCCCATCGTGTCCCGCCACCAGCGCCGTGGTGGGTTCGGCGCTCAGCGCCGCCAAATGGCTGTCGCCTTGGGCAATGTAAGGTGGGTTGCTCACCACCAGGTCCAACCGCAGGGTGTCGGGCAGCGCGTCCCACCAGTGGCCCAAGGCCCAGCGCGCGGTCAAGCCCAACGCGTTGGCGTTGAATTGCGCCACGGCCATGGCCGCTGGGCTGCGCTCCACCGCCCACACCTGCGCCTGTGGCCGCTGCTGGGCCAGCGTCAGTGCCAGCGCACCGCTGCCTGTGCCCAAGTCGGCCACCTGCATGGCGAGGTTGCCCGGGCACAGTTCCAGTGCCCATTCGGCCAGGGTTTCGGTGTCGGGGCGTGGAATCAGCACGGCGTTTGTGACGCGCAGGGTTAAATCCCAAAATCCGGCCTCACCCAACACATAGGCCAGGGGCTCGCCCTGCGCCACGCGCGCGGCCATGGCCTGCACCGCCAGCCACTGGTGGGTTGGCAACACATGGTGGTCATGGCTTAGCAGCCACGCCCGTGCTTGCAGCGGTTGATCAAGGGCGCGCAGCAGCAAGCGTTGCGCCGTTAGGCTACTCAAGCCCTGCGCGTGCAGCCCCTGCAGCGCCTGCGCCACGCTGGGCGGGTAGGTCATACGCCAACGCGCTGTTCGAGCTCGGCCAACAGTTCGGTGCCGCGCGCCACCTGCAGGGCGTGCACGATGTCTTGCATGTCGCCTTCCATGATCATGGGCAGTTTGTAAAGGGTCAGGTTGATGCGGTGATCGGTGACCCGGCCTTGTGGGTAGTTGTAGGTGCGAATGCGATCGCTGCGGTCGCCGCTGCTCAATAGGCTGCGCCGGGTGGCGCTGTCGCGCGCTTCGCGCTCCATCCGCTCGCGCTCTTGCAGGCGCGAGGCCAGCACCGCCATGGCTTTGGCGCGGTTGCGGTGTTGGCTTCGGTCGTCTTGGCATTCGGCCACCAAGCCGGTGGGTAGGTGGGTGATGCGCACCGCTGAGTCGGTTTTGTTCACGTGCTGCCCACCGGCGCCACTGGCGCGGTAGGTGTCAATACGCAAGTCGGCGGGGTTGATGGCCACCGCTTGCTCGGGGTCGGCCTCGGGCAACACCACCACCGAGCAAGCGCTGGTGTGAATGCGGCCCTGGGCCTCGGTGGCGGGCACACGCTGCACCCGGTGACCACCCGACTCAAAGCGCAGCTTGCCGTACGCCTGATGACCGGTGAGGTGCAGGGTGACCTCTTTGTAGCCACCCAGTTCGCTTTCGGAGGCGCTCATGATTTCAACGCCCAGCCCCACGGTTTCGCAGTAACGCGTGTACATGCGCAGCAAGTCGCCGGCAAACAGCGCGCTTTCGTCGCCCCCGGTACCGGCCCGAATCTCCATGAACGCGGCGCGTTCATCGTCTGGGTCGCGCGGCAACAACATGCTTTGCAACTCCTCGTCCAGCGCTTGGCTTTGGGCTTGGGCACGCTCCAGCTCTTCGGCCGCCATCTCTTTTAGCTCGGGGTCGGCAAGCCATTCTTGGGCCTGGGTGGCGTCCGCTTGGGCGGCTTGGTAGCGGTTAAAAACCTCAATCAAGCCGCTCAGTTCGGCATGCTCTTGGCTTAATGCACGGTAGCGTTGCAGGTCTTGCACCACGTCGGGGGCGCTGAGTTGGGCATCGAGTTCGGTTAAGCGTTGCTGTTGTTGCTGCAGCGCGGCGAGCATAAACGGTTTCATAACCGGTAGTGTACGAATCCCGGCAATGCCGGTGTCACGCTAATCGTGCTCAGCCGGTGGCAACGGGCCGGTTGCGTCGTTGGCGCTTAGCGTGTGGCCAAACAAAACGCCAATGGCTTGCGCCGCTTGGTCGTGATGCTCAGGCGTTTGCAGCCGCTTCACCACCGGGTGCAGCATTTTTTGCGACAGCCCCCGTGCCATGGCCTGCAGCACCTCATCGGGGTTATCGCCTTTGGCTAAGCGCCGGCGCGCGCGTTGCAGCTCGGCATCTTGCCACTGCTGGGCTTGACTTTGCAGCCGCTGAATCAGGGGCACACTTTGGCGCTGTTGCAGCCAGTGCATGAACTGGCGCACGCCGTTGTCCACAATGGCCTCGGCTTGCACCACCGCCGCTTGGCGCGAGTCTTTGGCGTGTTGCACCACGTGCCCAAGATCATCCACGGTGTAAAGGTAGACGTCTTGCAGTTCGGCCACCTCGGGTTCAATGTCGCGCGGCACCGCCAAGTCAACCATAAATATCGGCTTGCGTCGGCGCTTTTTTAAGGCGCGCTCGACCGCTCCCAAGCCAACAATGGGCAGCAAGCTGGCGGTGCAGCTGATCACGGCGTCGAATTCGTGCAGCCGCAGTGGTAACTCGGCCAATGACATGGATTCCCCGCCCAATTCCGCCGCCAAGCGCTGACCGCGGCTGGCGGTGCGGTTGGCCACCACCATTTGCTTGGGCTTGCGCGCCGCAAAATGTGTGGCCGTTAAGCTGATCATGTCGCCCGCGCCAATCAGTAGCACACGAATTTGGCTCAGGTCTTCAAACAAATTGCTGGCCAATCGCACCGCGGCGGCGGCCATGCTCACCGATTGCGCCCCGATGTCGGTGGCGGTGCGCACCTCTTTGGCCACGGCAAACGAGCGCTGAAACATTTGGTTCAGCGTTGCGCCAAGCGTGCCGCACTCTTGGGCCACGCGTACCGCGTCCTTCATTTGCCCCAGAATTTGTGGCTCGCCCAACACCATGCTGTCCAGCCCACTGGCCACTCGAAACGCGTGCCGCGCCGCCTGCTCACTTTGCAGGCTGTAGACATGGTGGGTAAGGGTCTCGGGCGCCACGCCCCCAGCCTGAGCCAACCATTGCATGGTGGGTGCCAAGGCGTCATCGGGGGCCGCGCAGTAAATCTCGGTGCGGTTGCAAGTTGACAGCACCGCAGCCTCGGGCGCACCGTCGAGCCGGGTGCGCAAGGCGTGCACCGTCTCACCCAGCTTGTCCAGCGGAAAAGCAAACCGGCTGCGCAAATCAAGCGGCGCGGTGTGGTGGTTGATGCCCAGGGCCCAAACGGTCATAACGCAAATTATAAAATGTGACGCTTTTAGTTGACAGAAAGAGTGTCAACCATGACTATCTTGGCGGGTTTTTGGCATCTGGTCAACTTCTTATGGCCCGGCGCGGGGCTGGCCTTGCTGCTTTGGCTGGTTTTGCGCTGGCGGGTGCGCGTGGCGCGTCCTTGGCGGGCGCTGGCCTGGCTGGTGGGCGTGGGCTGGGTGGTGTCGATACTGGGCTTGGTGTGGGGCGATCACGACGGGTTGATGGCCACATACGCCGCGCTGGTGGTGGCGCAGGGTACGCTGGCCTGGTGGCTGGCGCGCTAGGCGCCGGGCTTTGCGCTGGCCCTGGGGTTTTTCGCGGGTTGTCATAATGGGTGTCACGCAAGTTTGGTCGACATGAACGCCCCACTACCCCTCGCCGCCACGCATCCCCCCGCCGCTGTCCAAGACAGACTTAGGGAAATCCCTTACAACTACACCTCGTTGGCTGACGCCGACATCGTGCGCCGCTTGTTGGGGGATCGGGCCTGGGCGTTGATGACACAGCTGCGCCAAGAGCGCCGCACCGGGCACTCGGCGCGCATGATTTATGAGATCTTGGGCGACATCTGGGTGGTGCAGCGCAACCCCTATTTGCAAGACGATTTGCTCGACAACCGCAAGCGGCGCGACCTGTTGGTGCAAGCCCTGCGTCATCGACTGGCCGAGGTGCACAAGCGCCGCACCCCCAGCGAAGACGCCTCGCGCGACGCCTTGGTGGTGGAGCTGCTGCAGGGCGTGGCGCAGGCGGTTGACGATTTTGCTCAGTATTTTGTTGAGGTCGCGGCCATGCGCCAACGCTGTTTGCGCCGACTCAGGCGGCACACCGCGCGCGACAACGTCAAGTTTGACCCGCTATCGCGCGTCTCGCACGTCACCGACGCCACCGATTGGCGCGTGGCCTATCCGCTGCTGGTGCTTACCCCCGATTCCGAGACCGAAACCGCTGCTTTGGTGGCCGCTTGCATGGAGCTTGGGCTAACCATCGTGCCGCGCGGCGGCGGCACAGGCTACACCGGCGGCGCGGTGCCACTGACGTGGCGCAGTGCGGTGCTGAACACCGAAAAGCTCGAAGCCATGACCGAGGTTGAACATGTGGCGCTGCCCGGGCTTGGCGAGCCGGTACCCACGGTGTGGACCGAGGCCGGCGTGGTGACCCAGCGCGTGGCCGATGCAGCCGAGCGCGCCGGCTTTGTGTTTGCCGTAGACCCAACATCGGCCGATGCCTCGTGCATTGGCGGCAACATCGCCATGAACGCCGGCGGCAAAAAAGCCGTGCTGTGGGGGACCGCGCTCGACAACCTGGCCTCATGGCGCATGGTGACACCACAGGCCGAGTGGCTAGAGGTGGTGCGGCTGGACCACAACCTTGGCAAGATTCACGACGCCGCAGTGGCTCGGTTTGAGCTCACTTATTACGCCGCCGATGGCAAAACCGAAAAACGCAGAGAGCGGCTGGACATTCCGGGCTCGGCGTTTCGCAAAGCAGGTCTGGGCAAAGACGTCACCGACAAATTCTTAAGCGGTCTGCCCGGCATACAAAAAGAAGGCTGCGACGGCTTGATCACCAGCGCGCGCTGGGTGGTGCACCGCATGCCCAGCCACACCCGCACGGTGTGCATGGAGTTTTTTGGTAACCCACAAGACGCGGTGCCCAGTATTGTTGAGATCAAACAGCGCCTGCAACACGAACAGGGCGCCAGCGGGGTCATGCTGGCCGGGCTTGAACACCTTGACGATCGCTACCTAAAAGCCGTGGGCTATGTGACCAAGTCCAAGCGCGGCGGTTTGCCCAAAATGGTGTTGCTTGGCGACATCGCGGGCGACGATGCCGACGCCGTGGCGCGCGTCACCTCTGACGTGGTGCGTATTGCCAACGGGCGCAGCGGCGAAGGCTTTGTTGCTGTCACCGCTGAGGCGCGCAAAAAGTTTTGGCTTGATCGCAAACGCACCGCGGCCATCAGTCGCCACACCAATGCCTTCAAAATCAACGAAGACGTGGTGATACCCCTGGAGCGCATGGGTGAGTACACCCTGGGCATTGAGCGCTTAAACATCGAGTTGTCGCTGCGCAACAAGCTGGCACTGTGCGACGCACTACGCGCCTACCTGCAACAGCCGCAATTGCCGGTGCGCCAAGGTGACGCCGAAGACGGCGACGTTGACAGCGCCTGGCTCGACGACCGGGTGCAGCAAGCGCTGCAGCACATTGCCCAAGTGCGTGAGCTTTGGGCTGGCTGGTTGGGTGGCATAGACACCTACTTTGAGGCGCTGCAAAACCACACCCTGCGCGCCAGCTGGAAAACCCAACTGCGCGCACCGCTGCGCGAGCTCTTTACGGGCGCGGTATTTGCCAAGTTAACCAGCGACATCGACGCCACCCACCAACGCGTGCTCAAGGGGCGCGTGTGGATCGCGCTGCACATGCACGCCGGCGACGGCAACGTGCACACCAACATCCCGGTTAACAGCGACGATTACGCCATGCTGCACACCGCGCACGAGGCGGTGGCGCGCATCATGACCCTGGCCCGTGGCTTGGGCGGTGTGATCTCTGGTGAGCACGGCATTGGGATCACCAAGCTGCAATTTTTGTCCGATGACGAGCTGCAGCCCTTTGCGCAGTACAAGCAACGGGTGGATCCGCACGGCCACTTCAATCGCGGCAAGTTGCTGCGCGGTGCGCATGGCGGTGACTTGCATGCGGCTGACCTAAGCCAAGCCTACACGCCCAGCTTTGGTTTGATGGGCCACGAGTCACTCATCATGCAGCAATCCGACATTGGCGACATTGCCGCCAGTGTCAAAGACTGCTTGCGTTGCGGCAAGTGCAAACCGGTGTGCGCCACGCATGTGCCACGGGCCAACTTGCTGTACAGCCCGCGCAACAAAATTTTGGCGACCTCGCTGCTGGTTGAGGCGTTTTTGTACGAAGAGCAAACCCGCCGTGGGGTGTCGTTGCGACATTGGCAAGAATTTGAAGACGTGGCCGATCACTGCACGGTGTGCCACAAGTGTGAAAGCCCGTGCCCGGTGGACATTGATTTTGGCGAGGTCACCATGGCCATGCGCAATTTGTTGCGCAAGATGGGGCAAAAAAGCTTTCGTCCCGGTCAATCCCTGGCCATGCTGATGCTCAACGCCACCCGGCCGGAGACCATTAAATTGGTGCGCACCGCCACGGTGGAGCTTGGCATGCGTGCGCAACGCTGGGCCGCGGGTTTGCTGGCGGTGCTGGGGCGGCGTCAAACCAAGGCGCCTCCGGCTACGCTGGGCCCGGCGCCGTTGCGCGAGCAAGTGATTCACTTTGTGAACAAAAAAATGCCGGGCGACTTACCCAAAAAAACCGCGCGTGCGCTGCTGGATATCGAAGACCGCAATTACGTACCCATCTTGCGCGACCCGCGCACCACCACCAGCGAGACCGAATCGGTGTTTTATTTTCCGGGCTGCGGCTCGGAGCGGCTGTTTAGCCAAGTGGGCCTGGCCACGCAAGCCATGCTGTGGCACGTGGGGGTGCAAACCGTGTTGCCGCCGGGCTACCTATGCTGTGGCTACCCGCAGCGTGGCAGCGGTCAGTTTGATAAGGCCGATAAGCTCATCACCGACAACCGCGTGCTGTTTCACCGCGTGGCCAACACGCTGAACTACCTAGACATCAAAACCGTGGTGGTCAGCTGCGGCACCTGCTACGACCAGCTGGCGGGCTACCAGTTTGAAGCGATTTTTCCGGGTTGCCGACTGATTGACATTCACGAGTTCTTGCTAGAAAAAGGCGTGCGTCTCGAATCCGAGGCCGGTTACCTGTACCACGACCCATGTCATTCACCCATGAAGCTGCAAGACCCCATGAAAACCGTGAGTGGCTTGGTGGGCAGCGGGGTGATGAAAAGCGAACGATGCTGTGGTGAATCCGGCACCCTGGGGGTGACGCGACCAGATATCTCTACCCAAGTGCGGTTTCGTAAAGAAGAAGAGATTCGCCGTGGCGAAACGCAGCTGCGTCAGCGCGGCCTGGCGCCCGAGGCTCCGGTCAAGGTACTCACCAGCTGCCCCAGTTGCTTGCAAGGCTTGTCGCGCTTCCAAGACGACCTCAACAGCGGCTTGCTCGAGGCCGATTACATCGTGGTCGAATTGGCGCGCCAATTGTTGGGTGAGCAGTGGCTGCCCGATTACGTGGCCAAAGCCAACGCCGGTGGCATTGAGCGGGTTTTGCTTTGAGCCAAGACGGTCAGGACTGCCTGTTGTGCCGTGAGCTCGGCGGCGAATTGTTGTGGCAATCGCCCTGGTTGCGGGTGGTGCAGGCCAACGAACCCGACTACCCTGGCTGGCTGCGCCTGATCCCTCAGACACACGCGGCCGAACTCACCGACCTAAGCCCGGCGGTTCGCCAAGCCCTTTGGCTGGTGTTGCACGCCACAGAGGGCGTGTTGCGTCGGGTCATGCAACCGCACAAAGTGAACTTGGCCAGTTTGGGCAACCATGTGCCGCACGTGCATTGGCACATGATGCCTAGGTACCGTGACGATCGTCACTTTCCCGATTCGGTATGGGCTGCACCCAGACGCGAGGTCTCGGCCGAGCATGCGCAGCGTGCGGCACGCGCCTTGGATTTGGGGCCGGCATTGCAACAAGCGTTGCAGCCTTGGGCGCAAGGGGTTGCGGCATGATCCCAGAAGAAATGGTGGTGCACCAACACAGTCGTGTGCTGCAGTTGCGCTACGCCGACGGCACCGAGTTCAACATCCCCATTGAACTGCTGCGGGTGTATTCACCCTCGGCCGAGGTGCGTGGCCATGGCGCGGGTCAAGAGGTGTTGCAGGTTGGCAAGCGCGACGTCACCATTGTGTCTGTGCAGGCGGTAGGCAACTACGCGATTCAACCCACATTCAGCGATGGGCACGACAGTGGCCTGTACAGCTGGCCCTATTTGCATCACCTGGGCGCCGAGCAAGCGCGGCTTTGGCAAGACTACGAGGCGCGCTTGGCCGCCGCCGGCGCCAGCCGCGACCCGCAGCCGGCCCGGCCCCACAGCAACGCGGAGTGAACCCAGCATGGCCCAAACCCACTTTGGATTTAAGCAAGTCGATGAGCGTGACAAAGCGCAGCGGGTACGCGAGGTCTTTGACGCGGTGGCCCCACGTTACGACTTAATGAACGACTTGATGTCGCTTGGTCTGCACCGAGCGTGGAAGCGGTACACGCTGTGGGTGGCCAACGCCCAAGTGGGGGATAAGGTGCTCGACCTTGCCGCGGGCACCGGCGATTTGACACGTGGCTTTGCCCGCCAGGTTGGGCCCTCGGGCTGCGTGGTTCACACCGATATCAACGCCGCCATGCTGCGCGAGGGTCAGGCCCGGTTACAAGACCAGGGCTTGTTGTTGCCCAGTGTGGTGTGCGACGCCGAGCACCTACCGTTTGAGGACGCCACCTTTGAGCTCGTTAGCGTGGCCTTTGGCCTGCGCAACATGACGCACAAAGACCAGGCCCTGGCCCAGGCGTATCGTGTGCTCAAGCCCGGTGGACGCTTGTTGATTTTGGAATTCTCTAAAGTGATACCGCCGCTGGCCAAAGCCTACGATTGGTATTCATTCAATGTCTTGCCGCGCCTTGGCCAATGGGTGGCCAAAGATGGCCCCAGCTACCGCTACTTGGCCGAGTCGATTCGCATGCACCCCGACCAAGAAACCTTGCGCGGCATGTGCTTGGACGCCGGTTTTGCGCACGTTGACGTGCATAACCTGACTGGCGGTGTGGTGGCTTTACACGTGGCGCAAAAAAGTCTCTAGACTGCGCTCAACGATCTTGCCGATGCCCTTGGGTGGCGTCGCCTTTGATGGAGAAAACAAAATGAGACGTACCGCGTGTGTGATGTTGGCCATGGCCGTGCTGTTGGCCGCGCCCATGGCCTCGGCCAAGCGTTTTGGCGGCGGCTTATCGTTTGGTAAGCAGTCGGGGATGGTCACCAAGCGCGCTGCACCGGCGCCTACCAAGCCCGCGACACCGGCGCAGGCGGCGCCCGCCACGGCCGCAGGAGCCAAAGGCGCGGCAGCGGCAACCACGCGCCCGGGTTGGGGCGGCATGCTGGGCGGTTTGGCCGCCGGCTTGGGGCTGGCGTGGCTGGCTTCGTCGCTGGGCTTGGGTGAGGGTTTTGGCGTGATCTTGCTGCTGGGTTTGGCGGCGGCCCTGCTGTGGTTTTTGTTTCGTGGCATGCGCCGCTCGGTTGCCCGCCCGGCCTACGCCGGTGGCCCATCAGACGCGCACGAGCGCGTGCAACCCACCACCTTTGCCCCACCGCCCAGCCGCCCCGGCAGCCTGATTGGTGCGGCCTTGGGTGGCAGCACCCAACCTGAAACTTGGGGCATTCCAGCCGACTTTGATGTGCTGGGTTTTGAACGCGCCGCTAAACAGCACTTTATTGACATGCAAGCGGCCTGGGACGCCGCTGATGTGGGCGCCATGGGCGAACTCATGACCGACGACATGCTGGCCCAAGTGACGCAGCAGCTGCAAGAGCGCGAAGCCGCCTTGGGGGGGCAGCCCAACACCACCGAGGTGTTGTCTTTGCACGCGCGGCTGTTGGGCATTGAAGAGCTGTCCAGCGGCTACGTTGCCAGTGTTGAGTTTCATGGCGAGGTGCGTGAGGAGCCAGGTGAGCCGGCCACCTCGTTCCGCGAGGTTTGGAACATCACCAAGCCGCACCAAGGGGGCGGCTGGCTGGTGGCTGGGGTACAGGCGCTTAATTAATCAGCCTGCAACCCGTGTCGGCGGGCTGCTAAGCCATTGCGGCACAATGCAACCATGACATGGTTACACCCCGAACACGTCAATCCACAGGCGTTGCTCGCCACGCTGGCCAATGCGGCGCAGCAGTGGGCGCGCCGGGCCCCGCCGCCCGATTGGCTTAGCCACGAGGCCCTTAACCGCCTGTTGTTGCTGGCCAACCATGTGTTGGCGCAGCACCCGGCGGCGCTCAAGCGCCTACGGCGGCATCAGCATAAAACCGTGGCACTGCATGCTGAAGCGGTGGCTTGCCATGTGCGCATCAGCGAAGCCGGCATGCTGCTGCCGCTGGCTGCAAGCGCCGCGCCGGATGCGCCTGATTTGTTGCTCAAGCTGCCGCACACCCCTTGGGCAGACACCGTGGCCCGCTGGCAAGACGGCTTACCGCCCGATGTCGAGGTAACCGGCGATGTGATGTTGGCCGCCGAAATCGGTTGGCTGCGCGAGCACGTGCGTTGGGACATAGAAGAAGACATGGCGCGGGTGCTGGGCGACGTGCCTGCTGCTGCCCTGATGCGCGCCGCCCGAGGGGTTGCGCAAGTCGTGGCGCAGTGGCGGCCGCCCCAGCCTGCGGCACAAGCGCCAGGCGGTGTAACTTGAAGCGTTTATGGCGTGGCGCCACCATTGCTTGGGTGGCGTGTCGATTTGGCTTGCTCGAGCTGGGTTTGGCTGGTTTGCCGCAACGCTGGCCCAGGCGCGTGGCACGGTGGTTCACGCCGCCCTCGGTGCGGCGCCAACCGGCTGGTCAAAGGCTGCGTCAGGCGTTGGAGTCGCTTGGCCCCATATTTATTAAATTCGGACAGGTGTTGTCCACCCGGCGCGACCTGTTGGCCCCCGAATTGGCCGACGAATTGGCCCGCCTGCAAGACCGGGTGCCGCCGTTTGCGGGGCAGGAGGCGGTGCGCATCATTGAGCGCGCCTTGCAGCGACCGGTTGCCGAGCTGTTCAGCGAATTCGACACCCAGCCGGTAGCCAGTGCCTCGATTGCCCAGGTGCACTTTGCCACGCTGCCCGATGGTCGTGAGGTGGCGGTTAAGGTGTTGCGCCCTGGTGTGTTGGCTGCGATTGAAAAAGACTTGGCGCTGCTGCGTGCCATGGCAGGGTGGGTGTCACGTTTATCAGCCGATGGCCGACGCCTGCGCCCGCGCGAGGTGGTGGCCGAGTTTGACAAATACCTGCACGACGAACTTGATTTGTTGCGTGAAGCGGCCAACGCCGCGCAGCTGCGGCGCAACATGCAAGCGCTTGACTTGGTGTTGATCCCCGAAATGGAATGGGCGTTGTGCCACCCCGAGGTATTGGTGATGCAGCGCATGCACGGTGTGCCCATCAGCCAAGTGCAACGCTTGCGTGACGCCGGCGTTGACATGGCGCAACTGGCCAAAGACGGCGTAACGATTTTCTTTACCCAGGTGTTTAGAGACGGGTTTTTCCACGCCGACATGCACCCAGGCAACATTCAGGTGAGCCTGGCCCCTGAGCATTTTGGCCGCTACATTTCGCTGGATTTTGGTATTGTTGGCACGCTCACCGCCTACGACAAAGAATACCTGGCACAAAACTTTGCAGCGTTTTTTCGGCGCGACTATCGGCGTGTGGCCGAGCTGCACGTGGAGTCGGGTTGGGTGCCGGCGCAAACCCGCACCGACGAGCTCGAGGCCGCCATCCGCGCCGTGTGCGAGCCGTATTTTGATCGACCGCTGCAAGAAATCTCTTTGGGCATGGTGCTGATGCGATTGTTTCAAGCCTCGCGCCGCTTCAATGTGGAAATTCAGCCGCAATTGGTGTTGTTGCAAAAAACCCTGCTCAACATTGAGGGT
This sequence comes from Candidatus Fonsibacter lacus, assembly GCA_009921245.1. GTDB lineage: Bacteria > Pseudomonadota > Gammaproteobacteria > Burkholderiales > Burkholderiaceae_C > RS62. The sequence goes on from RFXW01000004.1 coordinate 25,980, forward strand.
TTGGGGCGTCAGCTCGACCCACAGCTAGACCTGTGGAGCACTGCCAAACCGTTCCTAGAAAAATGGATGCTCGAGCAACTTGGCCCCAAGCGCTTGCTTGAGCAGCTGCGCCAAGAGGCACCGCACCTGGCCAAATGGCTGCCGGCGTTGCCGCGCCTGTTGGGCCAGTCGCTGTCTGCACCCACGGCTTCGCCCACCGAACCTTGGCTGCAATTGCTAACCGAAACCCGGCGCACCAACCGGTTGCTGCAAAGCCTACTGATGGCGCTGATCGGGTTTGTGGTGGCTTTGCTGGCGTGGCAATGGCTGCCTTACCTAAGCCTTTTATAATTCGCGCTTGCTCCACCCAGTTCGGGCGGCGCCCGTTTTTTCCTTACACCATGCCAATATACGCTTACCGCTGTTCCGCGTGTGGCCACGCCAAAGATGTGCTGCAAAAAATGGCCGATGCTCCGCTGACGCAATGCCCCGCCTGCCAGGGCGAAACCTTTGCCAAACAAGTCACAGCCGCTGGTTTTCAACTCAAAGGCTCGGGCTGGTACGTTACCGATTTCCGTGGCGGCCAAGCCGCCCCGTCGGCCAGTGCCGACAGCAAGGCCCCAAGCACCCCGTCAAGCGACGGCGCGGCTTCAAACGCCTCCACCAAGCCGGCCGACACCGCTGCCAAGCCCGCCGATTCGGCCGCCAGCGCGCCGGCCTCGGCCAGCACCAACTAACTTATGACGCGTCTACGCAAATGGCTGCTGGCCGGGTTGCTGGTGTTGCTGCCCATCATCATCACCGTTTGGGTGCTGGAGTGGGTGATCACCACGCTCGATCAAACGCTGCGCATACTGCCGCCACAGTGGCAGCCCGAAACCCTGTTGGGTGTGGCTATTCCCGGCATGGGCGTGGTGTTTGCCCTGCTGGTGCTGGTGGTGATTGGTGCGCTGGCGTCAAACTTCGTGGGCAATGCCCTGATCCGTTGGTGGGATGGCTTGCTGGCCCGCATTCCCGTGGTGCGCTCGATCTACTCTGGCGTAAAAAAAGTTTCCGAAACCCTGTTTGCCGACAAAGGCCAGGCTTTTCGCAAAGCCGTGCTGGTGCAGTGGCCGCGCGAGGGTGTGTGGACGATTGCCTTTCTCACCGGCAACCCGCCACCAGACGCCACCCAGTACCTAGGTAACGGCTACCTTTGTGTGTATGTGCCCACCACGCCCAACCCCACCAGCGGCTACCTGGCCATGGTGCGCGAGGCCGATACCGTGGCCTTGGATATGTCGGTGGACGAGGCCTTGTCTTACGTGATCTCGTTGGGGGTGATTGCGCCGCCCAAGCGTCCGCCCCGGCCGGTGGAAGCAACCTAAACGCGGCCAAGCCGAATCCATACCCCCTTACAGCGCGAGTTACCTCATGTCCATGCGAAGCCACTACTGCGGTCAAGTTACTGAAACCCATATGGGGCAAGAGGTGGCGTTGTGCGGTTGGGTGAATCGTCGGCGTGACCACGGCGGCGTGATTTTTGTTGACTTGCGCGACCGTGAAGGCACGGTGCAGGTGGTGTGCGACCCCGACCTACCCGATATGTTTGCATTGGCCGAAGACCTACGCAACGAATACTGCGTGCGCGTGACAGGCAAAGTGCGCGCGCGGCCCGAGGGCACACAAAACGACGCCATTGCCAGCGGCCGCATAGAGGTCTTGTGTCAACACCTTGAGGTGCTGAATGCGTCGGTGACGCCCCCGTTTTTGCTTGACGACGACAACCTGTCGGAAACCACCCGCCTGACCCATCGCGTGCTCGACCTGCGGCGCCCGGTGATGCAGCGCAACCTGCGTCTGCGCTACCAAGTGGCCATGGCGGTGCGGCGCCACCTTGATGAGCAGGGGTTTATTGATATCGAAACCCCCATGCTCACCAAAAGCACGCCCGAGGGCGCGCGGGACTACTTGGTGCCGAGTCGGGTGCACGATGGCGAATTTTTTGCGCTGCCGCAGTCGCCGCAGTTATTCAAGCAGTTGCTCATGGTGTCGGGCTACGACCGCTACTACCAAATCACCAAGTGTTTCCGCGACGAAGACTTGCGCGCGGACCGCCAGCCCGAATTCACTCAAATCGACATTGAAACCTCGTTTTTGGACGAGCAAGCCATTCGCGCCATGTTCGAGGGCATGGTGCAAGAGATTTTTCGTCAAGTCCTCAACGTTGAGCTTGGCGCTTTTCCGGTGATGCCCTACGCGCAGGCCATGGCTTTGTACGGATCCGACAAACCCGACATGCGCATCGCCATGGAGCTCACCGAGCTCACCGACGTCATGGCCGATGTCGACTTCAAGGTATTCGCCGCACCAGCGCAAGACCCCAAAGGGCGGGTGGTCGCGTTGCGTGTGCCGGGTGGTGCGCAGTTGTCGCGCGGCGACATCGACGGTTACACCGAGTTCGTCAAAATTTACGGGGCCAAAGGGCTGGCGTGGATCAAGGTGAATGAATTGGCCAAGGGGCGCGAGGGCTTGCAGTCGCCGATCGTTAAAAACCTGCACGACGACGCCTTGCAACAGGTGCTGCAGCGCAGCGGTGCGGCCGACGGTGACTTACTCTTTTTTGGGGCAGACCGTGCCCGTGTGGTCAACGACGCCATGGGCGCCTTGCGCGTAAAAATTGGGCACAGCGAATGGGCCAAAGGGCAGGGTTTGTTCACCGATCGCTGGGCGCCGTTGTGGGTGGTTGATTTCCCCATGTTTGAATACGACGACGAAGGGCAGCGGTGGAGCGCCGTTCACCACCCGTTTACCGCGCCCAAAGACGGGCACGAAGACTGGATGGACACCGACCCCGCGCGTTGTCAAGCCAAAGCCTATGACATGGTGCTCAATGGCTGGGAGCTGGGTGGCGGCTCGGTGCGTATTCACCGCGCCGAGGTGCAGCAAAAAGTGTTTGACGCGCTCAAAATTCAGCCCGACGAAGCGCAGCAAAAATTTGGTTTCTTGCTCGACGCCCTGCGCTACGGTGCGCCGCCGCACGGTGGCATTGCTTTTGGACTTGATCGCCTGGTAACGCTGATGACGGGTGCCGAGTCGATTCGCGACGTCATTGCATTTCCCAAAACGCAACGGGCCCAGTGTTTGCTCACGCAGGCGCCTTCGGCGGTGGATGAAAAGCAGTTGCGCGAGCTGCACATTCGCCTGCGCAACGTGGCGCCAACCGCCCACTGAGAGCCAAGGTGTGGTTGGGCACGCCATGCCAACCGAATTCAAAATCCCGCAATCGGTGCTGGTGGTGGTGTACACCGCGGCTTTAGACGTGCTGTTGCTGCGTCGCACCGACACCGAAGCCTTTTGGCAAAGCGTCACCGGCTCCCGCGCCAGTGTGCACGAGCCTTGGGCCGACACCGCCTCACGCGAGTTGATGGAGGAAACCGGCTTAAGCAGCCACGCGCCCGGTGTTCAGCTCACCGACTGGGGCATGGAAAATGTTTATGAAATTTACCCCCGTTGGCGGGCACGTTATGCCCCGGGCGTTAGCCACAACACCGAACGCGTGTTTGGGCTTAGGTTGCCGCAGCGCCTGCCGATCACGCTCAGTCCACGCGAGCACAACGCTTGTGCGTGGTGGCCGTGGCGCGAGGCCGCCGATCGTTGTGCGTCACCATCCAACGCCGAGGCGATTCTTTGGCTACCTCGCCTGGCGTAGACGGCAACAGCTTGCGCTGGCACGCCGGACATCGGCTGACGCTGCTAACCGGCGCCTCGCAGTGGTTTCCGCGCCTGTGCCAAGCCATGGCACAAGCGCAACGCCGCATTTGGTTAGAAACCTACATTTTTGACTTTGCCGGCAGCGCGCTGCAAGTGGCGCAGGCCTTGGCCGATGCCGCGCAACGGGGGGTGCAGGTGCGGGTGATGGTGGATGGCGTGGGCACGCCAGCGATCCCGCCCCACTGGCAAAGCGTATGGCGTGCCGCCGGGGTGCGCTTGGCGGTTTATGCGCCGCTTGGGCGACTTGGCCTTAGCCTTCCCAGCCAGTGGCGGCGGCTGCACCGCAAGCTGTGTGTGGTGGACGATGTGGGGTATTGCGGCGGCATCAATGTGGTTGACGACTTGCTCGACCCCACCTTAGGCCAGCTCACGCGGCCGCGGCTGGACTTTGCCGTTGAAGTGCAAGGCCCGTTGGTGAGCGACATGCGCCACGCCATGCAGCAACTATGGGTGGCACACACGGTGCCCTTGGCGGCGCGACGTGATCGACTCGAGCGTATGCGCCATGCCCTGCAGCAAGGTTTGCATGCGGCACCTTGGCCAGCGCCGCAGGCCAGCACGCGCGCGCGCTTGGTGCTGCGCGACAACCTGCTGCACCGGCGCGATATTGAGCGCGCCTACCGCGGCGCCATGGGGCGCGCGCGCCATGAAATTTGGCTTGCGGTGGCTTACTTTGTTCCCGACTTGCGGCTGCAGCGGGCACTGCGCTGGGCGGTGCGGCGCGGCGTGAAGGTGCGGATTTTGATTCAGGGTGAGTACGAAAACTTCATGCAATACCACGCCGGTTGGTACACCACTGCATGGTGCGTGCGCCACGGCATTGAGGTCTACCGCTACCAGCCCAGTGCGTTTCACGCCAAAGCGGCGGTGGTGGACGGCCGCTGGGCCACGGTGGGGTCGAGCAACCTTGACCCGATCAGCCTGTTGCTGGCGCGTGAAGCCAATGTCTTGATCGACGACCCTGCGTTTGCTGGTGCTCTCATGCAGCGACTGCGGGACGTCACCCAGCACCAGGCCGAGCCGTTGGCGCCGTTGTTGCTCAAGCGCGGGTTTGGACAAAAAGTGCGCGATGTTGCTGCCTATGCCGCCATGCGCGTGGCGTTGTTCTTAACCGGCAACCGTTATTAAACGGGCCGGGATGTTACAGTAGAAGGCACTTCAAGACACGGCCCTGGCCACATTGCCCCGTATGACTGACAAAGAAGATGGCGTGCCCGTATCGGTCAAGATACGCGAGCGCCTGCAGGCTCAGCGCCAGCGTTTTCACTCCAACGACAACATTGCCGCCCATATCTTGCCGGGTGAACTTGACGCCTTACTAAACGAAGTCGCGGGCAAGATGCAAGGCGTGCTCGACAGCTTGGTCATTGATACCGAAAATGACCACAACACCGCCGATACCGCACGCCGTGTGGCCAAGATGTACATTCAAGAGGTTTTTCGCGGACGTTACGTTAACCCGCCCGCGGTGACGGAGTTTCCCAACGCCGAGCACCTGAACGAATTGATGATGGTCGGGCCCATTGTGGTGCGCAGTGCCTGCAGCCACCACCTGTGCCCAGTCATTGGCAAGGTCTGGATTGGGGTGTTGCCCAACGAGCACACCAATGTGATTGGCCTATCCAAATACGCCCGCTTGGCCGAGTGGATCATGGGGCGGCCGCAGATTCAAGAAGAGGCGGTAGTGCAGCTGGCCGATATCATTCAAGAGCGTACCCAGCCCGACGGCCTGGCGATCGTCATGGAGGCCAGCCACTTTTGCATGGGCTGGCGCGGCGTGCGCGACCTGGACAGCAAAATGATCAACTCGGTCATGCGTGGCGTTTTTCTTAAAGACGCCAACCTGCGTCGAGAATTTTTGTCGCTTATTCCGCGGGGGAAATAAATCATGCTGGTGCGTTTGCTTTATGTCAGCCGGGCGGCACAACACGAAGCGCCTGAGGCCATCGATGGTATTTTGTCCACGTCGCGCGCGCATAACATCGACCAAGGCGGTATTTTTTTGCAAGCCATTGAAGGCGGGCGTGAAGCGGTGAACCGTCTCTATAGCGTGATTGTCAAAGACCCACGCCACACCGACGTGGTGCTGCTTAGTTACGAAGAGATATCGGAGCGCCGCTTTGGCGGCTGGACCATGGGGCAGGTCAACCTGGCCAAGGTGAACGCCTCGATCGTGCTGAAGTACTCGGAGCGTCCGGTGTTTGATCCGTATCAAGTCTCGGGGTCGGTGTCGCAGGCGCTGCTCGACGAGCTCATGGCAACCGCGTCCATTATTGGCCGCGCCTAGCGCGGGCGCGGCTCAGGCCGCCGCACACACCGAGCAATCTGGGCGCTTGGCCAGTGTAACGGCGTGCACCTCAAGGCTGCCCGCGTGCAGCAAACGCATGGCGCCATCGGCCCCGCCCAAGCCGCCGGTGAGTATGCGAATGGCCTCGGCGGCTTGCATGCTGCCCACCATGCCCACCAAAGGCGCCAACACCCCCATGGTGGCGCACTGTGCTTCTTCGGGTGGCGTGTTGGGGTCAAACACGCAGGCGTAGCACGGTGACTGCGGCCAATCGCAGCGAAACACCGCAAGTTGCCCGTCCCCCTTGATGGCCGCGCCCGAAACCAACGGCCGACGCGCCTGCACGCAAGCGCGGTTGATTGCTTGTCGGGTTTCAAAGTTGTCGCAGCAGTCCAGCACCACGTCGGCGTGCGCGGTGTGTTGGGCAAGCCACGCCGCGTCCGCGCGTTGCGCCACCGCGGTCACGCGAATGTCGGGGTTGATCGCCCGCATCGCCGTGGCCAAGGATTGCACCTTGGCCTGCCCCAGCCGGTCCATGGTGTGCCCAATTTGGCGCTGCAGGTTGGTTAGGTCAACCACATCGTCGTCGACAAGAGTTACATGGCCCACACCGGCGCTGGCCAAATACAGCGCCGCGGCGCAACCCAGGCCCCCCGCGCCCAGCACCAGCGCGTGCGCACCCAGCAGCTGGGTTTGACCCTCAATGCCGATGCCATCGAGCATGACGTGCCGGGCGTAGCGCAGCAGTTGCTCGTCGTTCACGGCCGTAACGGGTTAATTGCTGGCGCTGTCTTCTTTGCCAAGGGTTTGGCTAAGTTTGACGCTCTCGCCGCGCATAAAGCGCAACGCCTGTTGCAGACGAAAATCGTCGTCGTCGCCAAAGGTGGGCAGCAAGCGCTCGCTGGGGTCTTTGCGGCGCTCTTCTTCGAGCTTGCGCCGAGCCGCCTCGCGCGCTTGCTCGCGCTGCTCAATGGCCTTGGGGTCTTTGCTGGCGCTGGCTGCTTTGTCGGTTTCTAAGTGCTTGCTAAGGTCACCCTCACGCGTGGACAAGGCCGCAAACAAGTTGCCCTCAGGCGTTTCATCCACGTACATGTCGGGCGTGATGCCCTTGGCTTGGATCGAGCGGCCGTTGGGGGTGTAGTAAAACGCGGTGGTGATTTTTAGGCCCGTGTCTGGACCCAGGGGTCGCACCGTTTGCACCGAGCCCTTGCCAAAGGTTCGGTTGCCCATGAGCACGGCGCGTTTGTGATCTTGCAAGGCCCCTGCCACGATTTCGCTGGCCGATGCCGAGCCCTCATTCACCAACACCACCAGCGGCAGGCGCTTGAACACGCCGTCGGTGTCGCGCGTCAGCGTGGCAATCGGGTCACGGCCCGGTCGACGCCAGTAGTCGGTGGCGTTGGCCCGGTACTCGGTGCGACTTTCTTCAAGTTGCCCGTTGGTGGAAACCACTTTGACGTTGTCGGGCAAAAATGCCGCCGACAACGCCACCGCCGCATCCAGTAAGCCGCCGGGGTCGTTGCGTAAGTCGAGTACCACACCCTTGAGCTTGGGGTTGGCTTGGTAGATCTCGGTGAGTTTGCGCGCAAAGTCTGACACCGTGCGGTCTTGGAATTGCGACACCCGCACCCAGGCGTGGTCGGGCGTGACCATCTTGGCCTTGACGCTTTGCGTTTTGATCGGCGCGCGGGTAATGGTGACGCCAAACGTACGCTCTTCGCTGCGGCGCAAAATGGTTAAGCGCACGTCGGTGTTGGGTTCGCCGCGTATCAGTTTGACCGCATCGTTGATGGTGAGCCCCTTAATGGGCGTTTCGTCAACGCGGGTGATCAAGTCGTTGGTTTTGAGCCCGGCGCGCGCCGCAGGTGAATCTTCTATGGGTGAGACCACGCGCACCAAGCCGTCTTCCATGGTGATTTCAATGCCCACCCCAACAAAGCGGCCGCTGGTGCCTTCGCGAAACGACTGCCAGGCTTTGGCGTCGTAGTAGGCCGAGTGGGGGTCCAGCGCGTTGACCATGCCGGCAATGGCATCGGTGATGAGCTTTTTCTCATCCACCGGCTCCACGTAATCGGTTTTTACGATGTTAAAGACGGTGGCCAATTGACGCAGCTCGGCCAGCGGCAGCGGCACGGTTGAACCGCGGGCTGTGGCCTGAAACTGGGTGGTCACCAAGGCGCCGGCCAGCGCCCCCGTGGCTATCCAACCCAAGACGCGTAACTTGCTGGTCATGGGGCCGAACTATACACCCAGGCTTGCAGCCAACGCCGCCACCGCCGTGCGATTGGGGTTATTCCAAGTAGCCGTGATGCCGCGGCTGCAAATCGTCGTCGAGCTCGTAAATCAACGGCGCGCCGTTGGGGATATTGAGCCCCACAATGTCTTGCTCAGACATCTGATCCAGGTACTTGATGAGGGCGCGCAGGCTGTTGCCATGCGCGGCAATCAGCACCCGTTTGCCGCTGCGCAGGGCTGGGGCAATCGATGCGTTCCAAAACGGCAACACCCGCGCCACCGTGTCTTTAAGGCACTCGGTGCGGGGAAACTCGCCCTCGGGCACTTGCGCGTAGCGTCGGTCGCCAAACTCCCATCGGCTGTCGCCGTCGGGCAAGGGCGGCGGCGGGGTGTCGTAGCTTCGGCGCCATTGCAGCACCTGCTCGGCGCCGTAGGTTTGGGCCATTTCGTCTTTGTTTAGCCCTTGCAAGCCGCCGTAATGCCGCTCGTTCAAGCGCCAGCTGTTGACCACCGGCAGCCAGGTGCGGTCCATGTGGTCCAACACGTGCCACAAGGTGTGGGTGGCGCGCTGCAACACGCTGGTGTAGGCCAAGTCAAAGTCAAAGCCCCGCGCTTTAAGCAACTCGCCTGCGGCTTGCGCCTGGGCCACCCCGGTTGGCGTCAGCGGCACGTCGGTCCAGCCAGTGAAGCGGTTTTCGAGGTTCCAGGTGGATTCACCATGACGGATAAGGGTAAGCGTGGGCATAACAAAAGCTTTTTCAAAATCGTCCTGGGCGCTCGCCGCAGGGCGTGAGGGCGGGTGGGACAGCGGGCAAAGCCCTAAGCCGCACACGTTCAAGTTAACGATTCTAGAATGCGCGCTTGGTTTA
>RFXW01000031.1 GCA_009921245.1 Candidatus Fonsibacter lacus
ACAACCAATTGCGCCAGACTGGTGGCGATGCCTTGACCCATGGGGTTGACCGCGGTGTACACCTCAATCGTGCCGTCGCTCAAAATATTCACGCTCACGTTTTCTTCGAGCGCGTTGCCGCCGGTCCACTCCAAAAACGTTGCCAGCCCAATGCCACGCCAGCGCCCACGTTGTTGCGACTCGGCCGCTCGGGCCTCAAAGCCATCCCAGTCGGCTTGTTTGAGCCCAGCGTCCATGATGCGCTCGAAGTTGCCGGTGTCGTAGGTTTGCCCCATGGCGTTGGTGTAGGGCATTTGATCCGGGCGCACCATGTTGCGCCGCCGCAGCGTCACGCGGTCGATGCCGGTTTGGCGCGCGGCCTCGTCCATGAGGCGTTCCATGTTGTAAATCGCCTCAGGGCGCCCCGCGCCTCGGTAGGCGCCTGTGGGTGCGGTGTTGGTGAGCACCGATTGAAATTGGAAGTCGATGAGTGGCACGTGGTACACGCTGGTTTGTACCCACGGCCCAATCATGAGCTGAATGGCGGTGCCGGTTTGAATGGGGTAAGCGCCGACGTTGCCTTGATTGCGCAAACGCATGGCCAAGATGCGCCCTTGGTCGTCCAGTGCCAGTTCAAGTTCGCTGCGAATGTCTCGGCCGTGCACGCTGTTTAAAAATTCTTCGCTGCGCTCAGCCACCCATTTGACCGGCGCTTGCAGGGTGTGCGCCGCCCACGCCACCAGAATGTCCTCGGGGTAGGGGCCGGTTTTCATGCCAAAGCCACCGCCCACGTCGCCCACCACCACACGAATTTTTTCGGCGTCGATTCCCGTGAGAGCGGCCGTGACGTTGCGCACCGCGGTGGGCATTTGCGACGACATGCGTATGGTTAGGCGCCCGCCTTCAACATACGCCAACACGCTGCGCGGCTCAATGGTAAGCGCCGCCAAACGTTGATTGACGTTGCGCATGCGCACCACGTGCGCGGCTTGCGCAAACGCCGCTGCCGTGGCGTCGGCGTCGCCGTAGCGGGTTTGGGCCACCAGGTTGTCGGGCTCATCGGCCAGCCTTGGTGCATCGGCGGCCAAGGCGTCATCCAGCGTGACCGCGTGCGGCAGCGGCTCGTACATCACCTCGATCGCCTCGCAGGCGGTTCGGGCTTGGGCTTCGGTATCTGCCACCACCAAGGCCACGGGTTCACCCACGTAGCGCACGCGCTGGGCCGCCAGCAGGTGTCGGTCGGGGGAGGCGGCCGGGCTGCCGTCCGGGCGCTTGAAGTTGATCGGCCTTGGCATGGACTTGATGCCAGCGGCTGCCAAGTCGGCGTGGGTGAGCACCAAACGCACCCCGGGGCAGGCGCGGGCGGCGTCGGTGTTGAGGCTGGTGATCTCAGCGTGCGGGTAGGGTGAGCGTAAAAACGCCAGTCGCCCCATGCCGCTTGGGGCAAAGTCGTCGGTGTAACGGCCTTGGCCGCGCAGCAGTTGGTCGTCTTCGAGTCGCTTAACGTCGCGCCCGCTACCGAATTTTTGTAGCACGTCTTGCATGGGAACCTACTCTTGGATGGGTCGTTGATCAGGGTGGAGAGTTTATGCTGAACCTTCAATTGAGGTTGTCGCCACGGCCCGGGCCAGTATGGGCGGCGGTTTGACTTAATCTTTGAGCTCGGCAATCAACTCAATTTCAACACAGGTGCCCATGGGCAGTTGCGCCACGCCAAAGGCACTGCGCGCGTGCGCCCCGGCTTGGCCAAAAACCTCACCGATCAGCTCCGAGGCGCCGTTGATCACCAAATGGTGTTCTGTGTATTGAGCGGTAGAGTTCACCAGGCCCAGCAGTTTGACCACGCGGGCAACGCGATTGAGGTCGCCGGTGGCGGCGTGCAACGTACCCAGCAAGTCAATCGCCACCGCCCGCGCCGCGGGCTGCGCCTGCTCGGTGGTAAGGGTGGCGCCGAGTTGACCGACCCAAGGCTGACCGTCTTGGCGCGCAATATGACCACTTAAATAAACCAGCTTGCCGCTTTGAACAAAAGGCACGTAGGCCGCCGCTGGCACGGCCATAGGGGGCAGCGTGATGTTCATGGCTTTGAGCTTGTCGTAGATATCCATAATGTTTCCCAGTTAACCAAGTACAACGTGGCGGCCACTGGCACGCGACGACGCAGGGAGAGGGTAGCATGGCGTATTGGCTTTGGCCTCTGGCCTGGGCGCTGGGCCTTGCATGGCAGCTGCAGCAGGCAAGCCTGGTGCCGGCATGGCACGGGTTGGCATGGTTGGTCACAGCGGCTGCCATGGTTGTGGCGGCGCGAAGGTGTGCCACGCCGCCGGTGCAGGTGCTGGTTGTGGCCATGGCGCTGGCGTTGGTGGCCTATGCCAGCACCGGTTGGCGCGCGTTGGCGCGGCAGTCGCAAGCGCCGCCGCCATCGTGGCAGGGGCGCTACGCCACCATTGAGGCCGAGGTGGTGCAAAGCCCACGTGTTGCCGATGGTTGGGTTGGCGTGACGGTGCGGGTGCAGCGCGTTGACATGGAGCCGCAGCCGGCGCAGTCGTGGCAAGGCTTGGCGCGACTCAGCTGGTACGGTGCCAAACAGCTGCCCCAACCGGGCGAGGTGTGGCGTTGGCCGGTGCGCTGGCGGGCATTGCACGGCTTGGCCAACCCGGGTGGGCACGACAGCGAGCTCAGCGCTTGGCGCGCCGGGGTTTGGGCCCGGCTCAGTGTGCGCTCAGCCCGCACGGTGGCGCCACCGGTGCGCCTGCGCACGGCGCAAGGCCAGTGGTTAACCCGGGCACGCGCGTGGGTGTGGCAACGCTTGCAAAGCAGCGTTGCCGACGAGCGCACCCGGGGCTTGCTGGCGGCCCTCGCGGTGGGCATGCAAAGCGCCATCACCGCTCAAGATTGGGAAATATTTCGCCGCACCGGTGTGGCCCATTTGGTGAGCATTTCGGGCTTGCACATCACGATGTTTGCTTGGCTGGCGCAAGCCTTTTGTGCCCTGGTTTGGCGTCAGGTCGGACGATTTGGCATGGTGGCGCTGCGCTGGCCCGCGCCGGCGGTGGCCCGCTGGGGCGGGCTGTTGCTGGCCGTGGCCTACGCCGTGTTCTCTGGTTGGGGGGTACCGGCGCAGCGCACCACGCTGATGTTGGCCACCGTTACGGTGCTGCGCAGCCTGGGTGTGCAGTGGCCTTGGCATGTCACGTTATTGGGCGCGGCCTGGGTGGTGCTGGTGGCTGATCCATGGGCGCTGCTGCAACCCGGCTTTTGGCTTAGTTTTGGCGCGGTGGCCATTTTGTTTGCGCGTGACGCCCTGGAGCCGGGCGGTGGCTGGCGCAAAGCATGGCATCAGCTGCGGGAACAAAGCTTGCTCACCCTCACCATGGCGCCGCTGACCCTGTGGTGGTTCGGGCAAATTGCCTGGGTCGGGGTGGTGGCCAATCTGTTGGCGGTGCCGGTGGTCACCCTGGCCATTTTGCCGTTGGCCATGGCGGGTGTGGCGTTGCCGTGGCTGTGGTCCGTGGCGGATGGTCTGGCTGGCGGCTTGTTATGGGCACTTGAGGGCATGGCCCATTGGCCGCTGGCGGTGTGGGCGCCGGCGGTGCCTCCCTTGGCACCGGTGGCGCTGGCTGCCATGGCCGGCATGGTGTTGTTGCGCCGCTTACCCTGGAATTGGCGTGGACTGGCATTTGGCGCCATGCTGCCGACACTGGCTTGGCAAACGCCGCGCCCTGCACCCGGCGAGTTTTGGATCACCGCGTTGGATGTGGGTCAAGGTTCCGCCGTGCTTATTCAAACCGCCGGCCACGCCATGGTGGTCGACACTGGGCGGCGTGAGCCGGCCCAGCGCGCTGTGCTGCCGGCGTTGCGCCATGCAGGAGTGCGGCCCGACGTGCTGCTGCTGTCTCACGATGACGACGATCACGCCGGTGGCGCAAGCGATTTACGCCAGGCCTACCCCACGGCGCGGCGGCTCCGGGGGGTGGCCCGCCAATGATGCAGCGGCCGTCAGTTGCAGTGGGGAAAGTTGGCAATGGGACGGCGTGCGCTTTGCCGTGCTGTACCCCAAGGCCGGGCAAACCCAGCACCAAAGCAACGCCCAAAGTTGTGTGCTGCGCGTCACCAATGGTCGGCAGGCCGCGCTGCTACCTGGCGATTTACCGTCGGCGCAAGAGCGCCAGTTGCTTGAGCAACACGTGCCGCTGGCGGCAACGGTGTTGTTGGCAGGGCACCACGGCAGCGCTGGGTCTTCAAGCCGTGCTTGGTTGCAGGCGGTGGCGCCGCGTTGGGTGTTGGTGCAGGCGGGATACGACAACCGCTACGGCCATCCTGCGCCAGCCATGTTGGACCGCTTGCACCAGCTGTCGATCGCGTGGCGCAGCACGGTGTGGTGTGGCGCCCTGCAATGGCAAAGCCAAGCGCCCGACCAATTTGGGTGCTGGCGCGAGCAAAACGCCCGTTACTGGCACCATCGACCGATGGAGTCTGCTGCTGGCGGGCCAAAGCCTTAGTGTGCGTGCCCCGGGCTGGGCTAGGGGTTGCGGGCCGCACGCCGCACCGCCTGCCCCAAGTCCAGCACCGCCCGGGCGTAATAGCTGCTGGCGTTGTAGCGGGTGAGGGCGTAAAAATTTTGTGTCCCCAACACGTACGACGGGGCGGCATCGGGGCCATTGTCAACTTTTACCAAAGCCATTTTCCCGTTGTAGGCGCTGGCCTGTGGTCCCAGCTTCAGTCCCGCCGCTTGCAATTGCGCCGCTGAAAAACTGGGCACGATGTCCGGCGCCAGCAGGTGCTGCCACGACGCTGTGTCGCCCAGTGGTGGCTGCACAGCGAACGTGGCCGGCACCCCTGGCTGCCAGCCGTGTTCGCGCAAAAAGTGAGCCACCGAACCAATCGCATCGGCAGGGTTGCTACGCAGCCCAATGCGCCCGTCCCCACTGTGGTCCACGGCGTAGCGGCGCCAACTGCCGGGCATGAATTGCGGCAGCCCAAGCGCCCCGGCGTAGCTGCCGCGCCAGCGTGTGGCGGCCAAGCCGGTTTCATCGGCCAGCAACAAAAAATGCCCCAACTGTTCCCGAAAATACGCTTGTCGGGCTTGCCAACGTGGGTGCTCGCGCGGGTAGTCAAAGGCCAAGGTTGCCAGCACGTCAAGCGTGGCAAAACGCCCCATGTAACGACCGTACAGCGTCTCAACGCCAAGCACACCCATGATCACCTCGGCCGGTACGCCATAGCGTTGTTCCGCGCGACGCAGCGCCGCGTCCCAGCGCCGCCAGGCTTTGGCCCCCGCCCGAATGCGCACCGGCTCAACAAACCGAGCCCGATAGGCGGCCCAGTTGCCCACGTATCCTTTGGGCGCAGGCTGCATAAGACGTTTGGCTTGGGCGTTGAACTGGGCCTGACCAAGCCCACGGCGCGCCTGCGCCGGTGACAACCCAAGGTTTTGTTGCCACTCAAGCACCGCTTCTTTGGCCTCGGGATGCGACAAAAAATTGGCCTGCACCGGAGCCACCACGGTGATGCAAAGCAGATAAGCCCAGTAAGATAAAGCGCCGCGCATGGCCTCATGGTACGAAAGGAAAGCCGCAATGCAAATCACCACCGACGGATGGCTCACCACGCTGGCCAGCCTGTGGCAGCGCTGGGCCGATATCAGCATCGCCTGGGGCGGTCGGTCGGTTAGCCTAACCCATTGGTTGGGTGGCGCCTTGGCCGGTTTGCTGGTGCTGTTGGTGGTGTGGTGGCTGGGGCGCCAGGCGGAGCGGCGCTTGCTGCGCTGGGTGCCCGCGGGCGATTTGTCTTTACAAAAAATGGTAAGCAGCACCTGGCGCTCGCTGGTGGTCGTGGCCGCGGTGCTGCTGTCGCTGGCGGTGATGGGGATTGACTTAACCGCGTTGGCGGTGGTCTCGGGAGCCATTGGTGTTGGCATTGGCCTGGGCCTGCAAAAGCTGGCGTCGAACTACATCAGTGGCTTTGTCATTCTGGCCGAGCGCAGCGTGCGCATTGGCGACTGGGTGAGGGTGTCGGGCTTTGAAGGACGCGTCACCGACATCCGGGCGCGCAGCACCACGCTGCGCGACAACACCGGGGTGGAGGCTGTGATTCCCAATGAAACCCTAACCGTGGAGCGGGTAGAAAACCTCTCGCTCAGTGACAGCTTGCTGTGGCTCAGCGTCGACGTGGTGCTGGCGCCTGGTACCAACCCCGATCAGGCCGCTGCCGTGCTTGAGGCCGCTGCTGCTGGTCAGCCGCGCGTGCTACAAAACCCCGCGCCAGCCGCGGCATTGGCGGCGCTGGCGCCCGACGGGCTACGCTTTACGCTTGGGTTTTGGATAGCCGATCCGCAAAACGGACAGCTTGGGGTGCGATCCGCGGTCAATCGCGCCGTGGTCAGCGCCTTGGCCGCGGCGGGTATTGACCTGGCGGTGCCGCAGCGTATCTGGCGCCGCGACACCGAGGTGTGACAAAATGCATTGATTGACGTACACGTCAATCAAACGGGCGTCGTAAAGCTCGACTCACAAGACCAAACTTATTTCGGAGCGGATTGCATGAAGGTGCTGGTAGCCGTCAAGCGGGTGGTGGATTACAACGTGAAGGTGCGCGTCAAAACCGACGGCAGCGGCGTGGACATCGCCAACGTCAAAATGAGCATGAATCCCTTCGACGAAATCGCCGTGGAAGAGGCCGTGCGCCTCAAAGAAAAGGGTATCGCCACCGAGGTGATTGCGGTGTCTTGCGGCGTGCAGGCCTGCCAAGAAACCCTGCGCACCGCCATGGCAATCGGTGCCGACCGCGCGGTGCTGGTGCAAACCGACACCGAACTGCAACCGCTGGCCGTGGCCAAGTTGTTGCAAGCGGTAGTTCAGCGCGAACAGGTTGAGTTGGTCATCATGGGCAAACAAGCCATCGACGACGACAGCAACCAAACCGGGCAAATGCTCGCGGCCTTGTGCGACTGGCCACAAGCCACGTTTGCCGGCGCGGTGTCGGTGGCGGATGGTGAGGTTGAAGTCAAGCGCGAGGTCGATACCGGCGAAGAAGTGGTGGCCCTTAAGTTGCCTGCGGTGGTAACCACCGACCTGCGGCTGAACGAGCCGCGCTACGTGACGCTGCCCAACATCATGAAGGCCAAGAAAAAAACCCTCGACACGCTCACCCCAGAAGCGTTGGGGGTGGACGTGCAGCCGCGCTTGCAAACCTTAAAAGTAGCCGAGCCGCCGCAGCGCGGCGCCGGCGTCATGGTGGGCGACGTCGATGCCTTGGTTGACAAGCTGAAAAACGAAGCCAAAGTTATTTAATTTTTCGCAAAGGATTCATTGCCATGACAGCGCTGGTAGTTGCCGAACATGATCAGCAAACCATCAAGCCCGCCACGCTCAACGCGGTAACCGCGGCGGCCGCGTGCGGCGGTGAAGTGCACGTGCTGGTGGCCGGTCACCAGGCCCAAGCAGCGGCGGCGCAGGCGGCCAGCATTGCCGGCGTAACCAAAGTCTTGCATGCCGACGACGCAGCCCTGGCGCACGGACTGGCTGAGCCCATGGCGGCGCAGGTGTTGGCGGTGGCAGCGGGCTACAGCCATTTGGTATGGGCGGCCACGGCCAATGGCAAAAACGTGGCCCCGCGTGTTGCCGCCAAACTTGACGTGGCGCAGCTGTCAGACATCACAGCGGTGCACAGCCCCGATACCTACGAGCGCCCCATATACGCAGGCAACGCCATTGCCACGGTACAAAGCCGTGACGCCACGCAAGTTATTACGGTGCGTACCACGGCATTCGACCCAGCCGCTGCGCAAGGCGGCAACGCCACCGTGGAACAAGTGGCGGTGGCGCCAGTGGCCGCCTCGTCACGCTTTGTGCGCAGCGAGGTGGTGCAAAGCGACCGCCCCGACCTGACCGCCGCCAAGGTGGTGGTCTCAGGTGGTCGGGCATTGGGCAGCCAAGAGAAATTTCAAGAAGTGGTGATCCCATTGGCGGACAAACTCGGCGCTGCCGTGGGTGCCAGCCGCGCGGCGGTCGACGCAGGCTACGCCCCGAACGACTGGCAGGTCGGTCAAACCGGCAAGATCGTGGCGCCGCAGTTGTACGTGGCGTGTGGCATCAGTGGTGCCATTCAGCACTTGGCTGGCATGAAAGACAGCAAGGTCATTGTGGCCATCAACAAAGACCCCGAGGCGCCCATTTTTGGTGTCGCCGATTACGGCCTTGAGGCCGACTTGTTCGAGGCGGTGCCGGCATTGACCAGCCGTTTATAAGCCGCCCATTGCCTGATCGTTTGTTGTTGCTGCGCGGAGCCATGCCATGAGTTACCAAGCCCCGGTTCGGGACATGATGTTCAACCTTCGCTACGTGGCAGACCTGCCGTCGATATCGGCGTTGCCCGCGTATCAAGAAGCGGGCGTGGAGACCGCGCAAGCCGTGCTCGACGAGTGCGCGCGCTTTAATCAAGAAGTGATCGCCCCCCTGAACTGGACTGGCGATCAACAACCCAGCCGCTGGCAGCAGGGCGAGGTGGTGACCGCACCCGGGTTTAAAGACGCCTACCAACAATACGCCGCGGGTGGCTGGCAAAGCCTGCAACACCCGGCTGACTTTGGCGGCCAGGGCCTGCCCAAGGCAATCGCCGCGGCCTGCGGCGAAATGCTTAATTCGGCCAACCTTAGTTTCGCGTTGTGCCCCTTGCTAACCGATGGCGCGATTGAGGCACTTTTAACGGCGGCCAGCGACGACATCAAACAACGTTATCTAAACAAATTGGTCAGCGGTGAGTGGACCGGCACCATGAACCTAACCGAACCGCAAGCCGGCTCCGATTTGGCGGCGCTGCGCTCGCGTGCCGAACCCCAAGCCGACGGCAGCTACCGCGTGTTTGGCACCAAAATTTATATCACCTACGGTGAGCACGATTACACCGACAACATCGTGCACCTGGTGCTGGCTCGGGTCAGCGGCGCACCCGAGGGGGTTAAGGGCATCAGCTTGTTTGTGGTGCCCAAGGTATTGGTAAACGCCGACGGCACGTTGGGCGAGCGTAACGACGTGCGTTGTGTCAGCATCGAGCATAAGCTGGGCATCAAAGCCAGTCCCACCGCGGTGCTGCAATACGGCGACGAAGGCGGCGCAGTGGGCTATTTGGTGGGCGAGGAAAACCGCGGCCTGGAGTACATGTTCATCATGATGAACGCGGCGCGCTTTGCCGTGGGGGTCCAAGGCATTGCCATTGCCGAGCGGGCGTATCAGCAGGCCGTGGGCTACGCGCGCGATCGCGTGCAAAGCCGTCCGGTGGATGGATCGGCCAAGGCGCCTGTGGCCATCGTGCACCACCCAGACGTCAAGCGCATGCTCATGACCATGCGTGCGCTCACCGAAGGCTGTCGCGCCATGGCGCTTACCGCCGCGGGTGCCTTTGACGTGGCGCACGCCCATCCCGACCCGGCGGTGCGTCAAGCAAACCAAACTTTTTATGAATTCATGGTGCCGCTGGTTAAGGGGTTCAGCACCGAGATGAGCCTTGAAGTTACATCGCTGGGCGTGCAGGTGCACGGCGGCATGGGGTTTATCGAAGAAACCGGCGCCGCGCAGCACTACCGCGACGCGCGTATATTGCCCATCTACGAAGGCACCACTGCGATTCAAGCCAACGATTTGTTGGGACGCAAAACCCTGCGCGACGGTGGTGCCACCGCGCGTGCGCTTGCTGAGCAAATTGCTCACACCGAACAGGAACTGCGCGCCAGCGCCCAACCGCAAGCGCTGGCCATGGCCCAAGCTTTGCAGGGCGCGCGCGAGGCGTTTGTGCAATCGGTGGATTACTTGGTCAGCCAAGGCCAACAGGCGCCGAACGCGGCGTTTGCTGGCAGCGTGCCTTATCTGATGCTGGCCGGTTGCCTGATGGCCGGATGGCAAATGGCGCGCTCGCTTTTGGCAACCACCGCCATAGGGCAAGACGACGCTGGTTTGAGCGCATCTTTTTTGCAAGCCAAAGCCACCACCGCCATGTTTTACGCGCAACACATCTTGCCGCGTTGCCAAGCGTGGCGGATTGAGATCACCGAAGGGGCCGACAGCGTCAACGCCATGCCTGCCGAGGCGCTATGACCGCGCGCGTGCTGCCGGGTGCGTTGGCACGGGTACCTTTTCCTGTTATTGGCTCGCCACTGTTCATTATTAGCCACCCGCAGTTGGTCATCGCGCAGTGTTGCTCAGGGGTGGTGGGCTCCATGCCGGCGCTTAACGCCAGGCCGCAAAGCCAGTTGGACGAATGGCTGCACGAGATCACCGAGGCACTGGCAGCGCACGACCGTGCCCACCCCAACCAACCGGCGGCGCCGTTTGCGATCAATCAAATCGTTCACAAAAGCAACGACCGACTCGAAGCCGACATGGCGTTGTGCGTGAAATATAAAGTCCCCATCATCATCACCAGCTTGGGGGCACGTGAAGAAATCAACCAAGCCGCCCACAGTTACGGCGGGGTGGTGATGCATGACATCATCAACAACCGCTTTGCACAAAAAGCCATTGAAAAAGGGGCCGACGGTCTGATTGCTGTGGCCGCGGGTGCCGGTGGCCACGCCGGCACCAAAAGCCCATTTGCGTTGGTGCAGGAAATACGCCAATGGTTTCATGGCCCGGTGGCCCTCAGTGGCAGCATTGCCACGGGCGGGGCGGTGTTGGCGGCGCAGGCCATGGGCGCCGATTTTGCCTACATTGGTTCGCCCTTTATTGCGACCCATGAGGCGCGCGCCAGCGACGCCTATAAAGCCTGTGTGGTCGCCTCTACCAGCGACGACATTGTGTACTCCAACTTATTCACCGGCGTACACGGCAACTACCTTGCGCCCAGCATTGTGCAAGCGGGCCTAGACCCCACCAACCTGCCGCAAAGCGACCCCAGTGCCATGAACTTTGGTGCCAACGCGCAAAAAGCATGGAAAGACATTTGGGGTTGTGGCCAAGGCATTGGAGCGATTGGGCAGGTACAGGGCACCGCCGACTGGGTGGCCCAGCTTAAGCAAGAGTACGCGCAGGCGCGGGCGCGCGTGCTCGGTTAACGCAGCGCGCGCAACAACTGCATACCGGCGCGACCGGTGGCCGGCATGCCCAAGCGCCGCTGTTCTGCCTCAATGGCCGCGCGGCTGCGTGCGCCCAGGGCGCCATCAATGGCACCTATGTCATGCCCTTTAAGCGTAAGTAGCGTTTGTAACTCACGGCGTTGAGCGCGGCTTAGCCCCGGGTCGTCGGTGGGCCACGCCACTTGTTGTGGCGGCCGGTTGGCCAGCGCATCGCTTAACAAACCCAACGCCAACGCGTAACTCTCGGCGGCGTTGTAGCGGTACAGGGCGTGAAAGTTAGTAAACACCAACCAAGCAGGACCGTCCTCACCTGCAGGGCGCAGCAGCGCCGCTTGTGTTTGATTGTTCAGCTCGGGAGCCGCCTCGGCCCAGCTCAAGCCGCTGATGGGTTGAACGCCGTCGTTGGCCCATTGCCACAACGGGCGGCGCCACCGGCGCCCATCACGCAGCGGGCCGGCATGGGTAACGGTGACCTCAATGCCCCATGGCTCGCCCGGGCGCCAGCCCGCGTCTTTTAAGAAGTTTGCGGTTGAGGCCAATGCATCGGGTACGGACTGCACCAGATTGACCACGCCGTCGCCGTCGCCGTCCACGCCCAGGCGCTCGTAGGTGCTTGGCATGAACTGGGTTTGACCAAAAGCGCCGGCCCAAGAACCCATCATCAAGGATGGGTCAAACGCTTGGGTTTGCAACACCCGCATGGCGGCGAACAGCTCGGTGCTGAAGTAGGCCTGCCGCCTGCCCATGCAGCTTAGGGTAAGCAGCGACTGCACCACCGGGCGGCTGCCTACTCGTCGCCCGTAGTCGCTTTCAATGCCCCACACCGCCACCACCGTTGCGGGGTCAACGCCAAAACGCTTGTGTACGTCGGTCAACGTGGTGGCGTGACTGGTTAGGCGCTGCCGTCCGTCTTGCATGCGTTGCTCATCCACCAACACAGCCAAATAATCCCAAATGGCGGTGGTGAACTCGGGCTGTTGATTCAATCGTTGCACCAGCGGCGGCTGCAACGCGAGCCCTTGGGTCAGACGATCAAACCACGCGGGTTGAACCTTGGCCTTGATGGCCGCCGGACGCAACTTGGCCAAGCAAGCCTGTGTGGCATCGGTGTTGGCCAGCGCCGAACCCGACAGCCCGAGCAACAGCCATGCCCCTGCCTGGGCCAGCCTAAAACTCTGCATCAGCTGAAAAACGCCTTGGCTTTTTCAAACCAGCCCTTGTCGTTGGGGCTGTGCTTGGTGCCGCTTTCTTTGAATGTGGCTTCCAGCTGTTGCAACAAATCGCGTTGCGCCTCGGTGAGCTTGACTGGAGTCTCAACCGCAATGTGGCAGTACAAATCGCCGGCAATGCTTGAGCGCAGTCCTCGAATACCCTTGCCGCGCAGACGAAACACCTTGCCATGCTGGGTGCCCTCTGGAATGTCGATGCTTGCCTTGCCACCTAAGGTTGGCACTTGAATCTCACCACCCAACGCCGCCGAGGTAATGGGCACCGGTACCTCGCAGTGCAAATCGTCGCCATCGCGTTCAAACAAATCGTGTTTGCGTAAACGGATTTCAATAAACAAATCGCCCGGCGGACCACCGCGCTGGCCAGGCTCACCATTGCCGGCGCTGCGAATGCGCATGCCGTTGTCGATGCCCGCGGGGATTTTGACTTCCAAGGTTTTTTGATGCTTGATTTGTCCTTGCCCCTGACAGCTGCCGCACGGCTGCGTGATCACCTTGCCCGCGCCTCGGCAGTGCGGACAGGTTTGCTGCACACTAAAAAATCCTTGGCGCATTTGCACCACGCCGGCGCCTTGGCAGGTGCCGCAGGTTTTGACCTCGGTGCCGGGGCGGGCGCCACTGCCGCCGCAGGTATCGCAGTGGTCCCACGATGGAATGCGAATTTGCGCGTCTTTGCCGCTGGCGGCCTCTTCAAGGGTGATTTCCATGGCGTAGGACAAATCGCTTCCACGATGCACCTGCGCGCCGCCACGCCGTCCGCCGCCGCCGCCAAAAATATCGCTAAAGATGTCGCCAAACGCGCCTCCAAACGCGTCGCCAAAGCCAGCACCGCCGGGGCCGCCCTGCATGTTGGGGTCAACCCCGGCGTGACCAAACTGGTCATAAGCGGCGCGCTTTTGCCCGTCTGACAACACCTCGTAGGCTTCTTTGACTTCTTTGAAGCGCGCCTCGGCGTCGCTGTTGCCCTGATTGCGGTCAGGGTGGTACTTCATCGCGAGCTTGCGATAAGCCTTTTTGATCTCATCGTCGCCAGCGTTTTTGGGTACCCCTAGCGTTTCATAAAAGTCTTTTTTTGCCATACAGGACTGCAGCCTCGAGGGTTAGGCGTCTTTTTTGACTTCCTTGATTTCAGCGTCAACCACATTGTCGTCGGCTGTGGCGCTGGCCTTGGCCGAGTCTGCATCGCCGCCGGGGGCCGCCGCTTGTTCGGCTGCGTACATTTTTTCCCCCAGCTTTTGGCTAACGGTCATCAGTGCCTGGCTCTTGTCGTCGATCAAGGCTTTGTCCTCGCCCTTGGCCGCTTCTTCCAGCGCGCTCGTTGCCTGCTCAATGGCTTCTTTTTCGCTGGCTTCCAGCGAATCGCCATGCTCAGTTAAGCTTTTGCGCACGCTGTTAACCAACGACTCGGCTTGGTTTTTGGCCTGCACCAATTCCACTTTGGCCCGGTCTTCGGCCGCGTATTGCTCGGCTTCTTTCACCATTTTCTCAACTTCGGCATCGGACAGCCCCGAGTTGGCCTTGATGGTGATTTTGTTCTCTTTGCCTGTACCCTTGTCTTTGGCGTTGACGTGCAAGATACCGTTGGCATCGATGTCAAAAGTCACTTCAATTTGCGGTACACCACGTCCAGCGGGCGGAATGCCTTCAAGATTGAATTCACCCAGCAGCTTGTTGCCCGAAGCCAACTCGCGCTCCCCTTGGAACACCTTAATTGTCACCGCCGCTTGGTTGTCGTCGGCGGTGGAGAACACCTGACTGAACTTGGTGGGGATGGTGGTGTTTTTCTCAATCATCTTGGTCATCACACCGCCCAGGGTTTCAATGCCCAGTGACAAGGGTGTCACGTCCAGTAGCAGCACGTCGGATCGGTCGCCTGCCAGCACCTGACCCTGCACCGCCGCACCCACGGCCACGGCCTCATCGGGGTTGACGTCACGGCGCGGCTCTTTGCCAAAAAACGCCTTAACTTTTTCTTGTACCTTGGGCATGCGCGACATACCGCCCACCAAAATCACGTCGTGGATGTCGCTGGTGGATACACCTGCGTCTTGAATCGCGGTACGGCATGGGGCCATGGTGCGTTCAATCAATTCATCGACCAAGCTTTCGAGCTTGGCGCGCGTGAGCTTGATGTTGAGGTGTTTGGGGCCCGACGCATCGGCCGTGATATACGGCAGGTTGATGTCGGTTTGCGTGCTGTTGGACAGCTCGATTTTGGCTTTTTCTGCGGCCTCTTTTAAACGCTGCAGTGCCAGCACATCGTTGCTTAGGTCCACGCCTTGGTCTTTTTTGAATTCGCCAATCACGTGATCAATGATGCGCTGATCGAAGTCTTCACCGCCCAAAAAGGTGTCACCGTTGGTTGAGAGCACTTCAAACTGCTTCTCACCGTCGACATCGGCGATTTCAATGATGGAAATGTCAAAGGTGCCGCCACCCAAGTCGTACACCGCTACCTTGCGGTCGCCTTTGCCCACTTTGTCTAAGCCAAAGGCCAGGGCCGCGGCGGTTGGCTCGTTGATGATGCGCTTGACTTCTAAACCGGCAATACGGCCGGCGTCTTTGGTGGCTTGTCGTTGGCTGTCGTTGAAGTAGGCCGGCACCGTAATAACCGCTTCGGTCACTGCCTCACCGAGGTAGTCTTCGGCGGTTTTCTTCATTTTGCGCAACACCTCGGCCGAGACTTGGGGCGGAGCAAGTTTTTTGCTTTGCGCTTCAACCCAGGCGTCGCCGTTGTCGGCGCGCACAATGGCGTAAGGCATTAGGTTGATGTCTTTTTGAACTTCTTTTTCTTCAAAGCGCCGACCGATTAGGCGCTTGACGGCAAACAAGGTGTGCCGTGGGTTGGTGACGGCCTGGCGCTTAGCAGGCGCGCCCACCAAGATTTCGCCGTCTTCTTGGTATGCCACCACCGATGGCGTGGTGCGTGCACCTTCGCTGTTTTCAATGACGCGGGTGGTGTTGCCCTCCATCACCGCCACACAGCTGTTGGTGGTGCCCAAATCAATGCCAATGATCTTTCCCATGTTGTCCAATCTCCTGCAAAAAGGTGGGGCGGCGTGGATCACGCCTACCGATGCGTATTACTTGGGGGCGGTTGCCACCGTTACAAGGGCTGGGCGCAGCACCCGCTCGGCAATGGTGTAGCCGGTTTGTAGTACACCTACCACGGTGTTGGGCTCTTGTTCGGCAGGCACCGCGCTGATGGCTTGATGCAGGTTGGGGTCGAACTTGGCCCCTGGCTCGGGCGCGATGGGCTTGACTTGATGCCGCTCCAGGGCCCCCAGCAGTTGTTGCAGCGTGGCTTGAACACCTTCTAGGATTTGCTCTGGCGTGGCTTGTGGGTTGGCCACGGCCGCGTTCAGGCTGTCGAGCACGGGCAGCATGCCTTCGGCAAAGCCCTCAACTGCAAATTTGCGGGTCTTGGCCATTTCGTCTTCGGCACGCCGGCGTGCGTTTTCAGCCTCTGCTTTGGCGCGTAAAAACTGGTCTTTGAGTAACGCCAACTCCTCGTGTACGGCCTGTGCGCTGGGCTCGGCGGTGCCTTCAGGTGCTGCCTCGGGCGTCATGCCCTCGGTGTCGGGGGAGGTGGGCGGATCGGTCGGTTCAGTGGGTGACGTCATGCGGTTCCAAAATGATTCAACAACACATCCCCCGTCACGTGGGGACGGTTGCTGGTCTTTCAAGGGGTGGTGGGCAGACCCCAGATGGGGCCTGCTTGGTTATAGCGATTCGATGAAGCTGCGCAACCGATCGGAGCGGGTGGGGTGCTTGAGCTTGCGCACAGCCTTGGATTCGATTTGCCGAATGCGCTCGCGCGTCACGTCGAACTGTTTGCCGACCTCTTCTAGGGTGTGATCGGTGGACATTTCAATGCCAAAACGCATGCGCAACACCTTGGCCTCACGCGGGGTGAGTGAATCCAGTACCTCGCGCACCACGTCGCGCAGACCGGCTTGCATGGCGGCATCGACCGGCGCGGTGTTGGCCGTGTCTTCAATGAAGTCGCCCAGGTGCGAGTCGTCGTCGTCACCAATGGGGGTTTCCATGGAAATTGGTTCTTTGGCGATCTTCATGATCTTGCGCACTTTGTCTTCAGGCATTTCCATGCGCTCGGCCAGTAGTCGGGCGTCGGGTTCGACGCCAAATTCTTGCAAATGCTGACGGCTGATACGGTTCATCTTGTTGATGGTTTCAATCATGTGAACCGGTATACGGATGGTGCGCGCTTGATCGGCAATGGATCGGGTGATAGCCTGACGAATCCACCAAGTGGCGTAAGTGGAGAATTTGTAGCCACGACGGTATTCAAACTTGTCTACCGCTTTCATGAGGCCAATGTTGCCCTCTTGGATGAGGTCCAAGAATTGCAGCCCACGGTTGGTGTATTTTTTGGCAATTGAAATCACCAAACGCAGGTTGGCCTCAATCATCTCCCGCTTGGCGTAGCGCGAGCCGGTTTCGCCGTCGATCATGCGCTTGTGAATCCCCTTGAGCTCAGACAATGGAATCACCACTTGCTGCTGCAAATCAATGAGTTGCTGCTGCAGCTCTTGCACGGCAGGAATGTTGCGCTCAAGCACGGCACACCACGATTTGCCGCTTTTTACCTCTTTTTCCACCCACTTAAGGTCAAGCAAATGCTTGGGGAAGGCTTTGATGAACTGCTCTTGTGGCAAACCACATTTGTCAACCATGATGCGGCGCAGCTCGCGCTCGCGACCGCGTACCAGACTCACCTGGTCGCGCACCATGTCGCACAGACGCTCAATGGTTTTCGCGGTGAAACGAATCGTCATGAGCTTGGCTGTGATTTGCTTTTGGACTTTGTCGTACCCCGGGGCAGCAAATCCTTCGCGGTCGTAGGCGCGACGCAGCTTGTCAAACAAGCCACGGATGTCGTCAAAGCGACCCAGTGCCTCGGTTTTCAGTTGTTCCAGCAGCTTGGTGAGAGACCCGCCTGAGCCTGTGTCTTCGTCGTCGCTGTCGTCGAATTCGTCAAAGTCTTCTTCGGCTACGTAGTCGTCGTTTTCGTCGGCGTCGGCAAAGCCGTCTACCACCGCGCTGATCACGACTTTGTCTTGCCGAATTTCTTCGGCCATGACCAGCACCTCGGCAATCACGGCGGGGCACTCCGAGATGGCGGCCATCATGTCCATTAAGCCGCCTTCGATACGCTTGGCGATTTCAATTTCGCCTTCGCGCGTCAGCAGCTCCACCGTGCCCATTTCGCGCATGTACATGCGCACGGGGTCGGTGGTGCGTCCCAGCTCGCCGTCCATGTTGGTGAGTATTTGCTCAGCCTCTACATCGGCTTCTTCTTCGGTGGTGGCGCTGCCGGTGGTGTTGTCCAGCAAAATGGTTTCGGCGTCTGGGGTTTGTTCGTAGACCGTTACGCCCATGTCGCTTAGCAGTGCGATGACCGCCTCTTGCGTTTCCGACTCCACCATGCGGTCGGGCAGGTGGTCGTTGATGTCGGAGTGGGTCAGGTAACCACGGGTCATGCCCAGTTTGATGAGCTCTTTCAGACGGGCGCGGCGGGTTTGGGTTTCTTCTTCGGACAGCACCGCCTCGTCAAGGCCGAATTCTTTCATCAAGGCACGCTCTTTGGCCTTGCTGATTTTCATGCGCAGTGGCTTGGCCTTAACTGTTGCCTCAACCTGGGTGGGCTCGGGCGCTTGCTTGGTGTCGGGCTCTGCTTTGGCGTGACGCGGTGCCGCGGCTT
>RFXW01000032.1 GCA_009921245.1 Candidatus Fonsibacter lacus
GCTCACGGGCAGCATGTAGTTGTTGAATTCAATCGCTTGGCCCGCGCCATCACGTAGTTTGTAACTGAAACTCGGACCCACGTTGCGCAGGTCTTGACCTTCGGGCGCTTTGTTGCCCGCACCCAAGTGGCGTTTGAGTGTTTGACCCAAGTTAACAGCGCGCACGTCGGTGGCGGCGGTGGCCTGCGCCGCGGCCACGTTTTCTACGTTGATCACGCGCAACCCGGTCCACTCGGCGCTAAGGGTTTGCTCGCCGCGGCGCAACGGTGTGCTGCCACCCACGGTGCCGTCTATCTCAAACCCACCTCGATCGCTCAGCAGCGGCACCGCCGCCAACTGAAGCTTGGAGCCGCCGTCATCAAAACTGGACTGAAAGATTTGAATGCCGTCGTAGGTAACCGGATGGTTCACCTCAACCCGTGCCGGGGTTTGGGTGCCGCGCTGGGGGTCGTGAATGACGATGTCGCTGGCAAACAAACGCGGCATGCCAGTCGGGTAGTACTCGACCACAAACTTTTTTAGCTCAACACCAAACGGCAGGTCTTGCAGCACCACCCCTTCGGGCTGGCTCAAGATGGCGGTGCCCGCCGTGGAGCCTTCGGGCACCAGCAGGTTGGCGCGAAAGGTTGGGTTGCTGGGACCCAAGCGGTGTTGCTCGGGCACCTCAGCGATCAAGCCGCCGCCAGTGAAGGGGGTTTTGTTTTGCCATGCCATTTGCGCGCGAACAATTAAGTCGCCGTCGGCCAAGCCCCCCAAGGCAATCAAAACAATCGACGAGTGCGCCGCCAAATAGCCCAGTTTGTTGCTGCGGCCTGCGCGCGCGGCCAGCATCACACCCTCGCCAGCGGTGGTGGCGCGGGCTTGCGCCTTGACCCGGTAGCCGCGCTGGCGCAACGCGCTGGCCATGCGCTCGGCCTGTGTTGACACCGCCCCAGCAAGGTTCGCTTGGCTGCGCAGCGAAAACGCCTGCAAGCTCTGCTCACGCAGGTTTTCTTTGAAGGCCCGCCAATCGGCAACAATGCGCGGCGCGTTGCGGCTGATGCACAGCGAGGTGCTGACCACCAGAAACGCCAAAATCAGCAAAAACCACCATGCGCTGTACACCGTGTATAGATTTAGGCGCTCAAACACATCGGCCCAGAAGGGGCCAAATTGGTTGACGTAGTTGTTGTAGGGCTCGCCCTGTTTGATCACCGTGCCAATGATCGACGCCACGCTGATCACGCTCAACAACGTGATCGCAAAGCGCATCGAGGAGATGAGCTCAACGGCGTCTCGAACGTAAAGCGACGCCCCAGTGAGTCTTATGCCACGGGTGGAGGTTTTCATGGTGCTGACATTGGCGCCACCCCAAAGGCCGAGCCAAGGGTGGTTTGGGGCGTAAGAGACCGGCGGCCGGACAAAGTTCCCGGCCGTGGCAATGGGTTAGCGCAAGCCCGCCAAATACTGGGCCAGGGCCTCAATTTCTTTGTCATTGAGTTTGGCCGCCACCATGTTCATGACCGAGTTGTTGGCGCGGGCCCCGCTTCTGAAGGCGCTGAGCTGGGTCTTGGTGTATTCGGCATGCTGCCCCGCCAAGCGTGGGAACTGCGCGGGAATGCCTGCACCCGCCGGCCCGTGACAGCCTGCGCAAGAGGCAATTTGTCTGTCGGCAATGCCACCGCGGTAAATGCGCTCGCCTTGAGCGGCCAATTCGGCGTCGGTTGCAAAACCGGGCTTGGGGGTTTGTGTGGCCAGCCAGTGCGCGATATCGAGCATTTGCTGCTCAGACAGCGTGGCGGCGAACCCGGCCATGATGGCGTTGGCGCGCTTGCCCGACTTGTATTCGCGCAGCTGCTTGGCCAGGTACTCGGGGTGTTGCCCGGCCAGCTTGGGGTTGGCAGGGATGGCCGAGTTGCCATCGGCGGCGTGGCACGCCACGCATACGCCACCGAATGACGCTGCACCCTTTTTGAGATCAAAAGTCGGCTGGGCATGCGCCACCGACAAGCCGAAAAACAGGAGGAAGCTGGCTACAAGTCGCATAAAACTCTGACTCGAAAAAGCTAAGGGCCGGCAGCCCCTTTTGTTAAAAGAGTCGCATTCTACAATGCACCCATGCAAAACCCCACGCGCCGTGCACCCGAAGTGAGTGGCCCCGACGCCCTGGGCTGGTTGCACACGGCACGCTTTCTAACCACCTCCCCCGACTTGCAGCACCTGCCCCCACCCGGGCCGCCCGAGCTGGCTTTTGTGGGGCGCTCCAATGCGGGCAAGTCCACCTGCATCAACACCCTCACTCAGCACCGGCGCCTGGCGTTTGCTTCGCGCACCCCTGGCCGCACCCAAGACATCAATTTGTTCGCCTTGGGCCGTCAAGGTCAAACCGACGCCTTGCTGGCCGACTTGCCCGGCTATGGCTACGCCGCGGTGCCTAAAACGGCCAAGGTGCGTTGGCAGCAGGTCATGGCGAATTACTTGGTACAACGCCCGGGCCTGTCTGGCCTGGTGGTGCTGTGCGACGCACGCCACGGACTCACTGAACTTGACCACGCGTTGCTGGACTTGATGGCACCGCGCGTGGCCCAAGGCATGCCCTTTGTATTGGCCTTAACCAAGGCCGATAAATTAAGCCGCGCCGAGGGGCAGCGCGCGTTGTCGATTGCCAAGCTCAATTGCGGCGGCGGCGACGCGATGTTGTTTTCGGCAACGCGTGGCGTGGGGGTAGAGGCCTTGGCCCAGCGCTTGTGGCAATGGTCGCGCGCGGCCCGACCCGCTGAGCCCGCTAGCCCCGAGGTGGCTTAAAACGCGCGTAGCCCCAGGCGTATTGCGCCGGACAACGCCGAATCAGTGCCTCCATCCAGGCGTTGAGCTGGCCAGCGGCCGCTTCGGCGTTGGCTGGCAGCGGCGGCTCGGCCGGCCGCACATGAATCACGTAGCCACGCCCCGCAGGTAAGCGCTCACCCCACGCCAGCAGCACGTGCCGCGCCTGTTGTGCAAGCTTGGGCGCCAGCGTCATGGTGTAAGCCGGCTGCCCCCAAAAGGGCGACCACACCCCCAAACCGGCTGGCGGCACCTGATCGGGCAGCAACCCCACCGCGTGCTGTTGGCGCAACGCGGTGAGCATTTGCTTAACCCCGGTCATCGACGTTGATGCCGGCTCAAGATGCGGCCGCTGGCGCGCCCGGTGCAGAAGCGGATGCAGCCACGCTTGGCGCGGTGGGCGGTACAACACGGTCATGGGCGCGGCGGCGCCAAAAGTCTCGGCGTAGGCGCGCGACGTCGCCTCAAAGCAGCCCATGTGCGGCGTAAGAAACAACAACCCACCGCCGTCGGCCAAGGCCGCCTCAATGTGTTGCGCGCCGTCAAAGGTATACCGCAGGCGCGGTCCAAACCATACCTTGGGCAGCTCCAGCACTTGTTGCCCGGCCGCACCAATGGAGGCCCGAGCTTGCGCGGCGCTGAGGCCGGCCAAGCGTGTGTGCGTGCGCCAACGTTGCCGATACAGCGGGGCGGTGAGCCACACCAGCCAACCCAACCCCCAGCCCAGGCCATGCAGCAACCACAACGGCCACGCCGCCAGCCCATGGGCCACCCACAGCGCCACTCGGGCCGCAGGCGAGGCATTGGTTTTATAATTCATGTGTCGCCGAGTTATTGAACTACTTGCGGGGCGACTCACAAATTCTGCTAAAGCGTTCGCCGCCTCTTGCAAAAGGTGCCGGCAACGCCGGATCAACCCCACTGCCTAGGAGTGTATATGGCGAACGATTTTCTTTTCACCTCTGAATCGGTCTCAGAAGGCCACCCCGACAAGGTATCGGACCAAATCTCCGACGCCATTCTTGACGCGGTCCTGAAGCAAGACCCGCGCAGCCGCGTGGCCGCCGAGACCCTTACCAACACCGGGCTGGTGGTGCTGGCGGGTGAAATCAGCACCAACGCGCAAGTCGATTACATCCAGGTGGCGCGCGACACCATTCAACGTATTGGTTACGACAACACCGATTACGGCATCGACTACAAAGGTTGCGCGGTGATGGTGTGCTACGACAAGCAAAGCAACGACATCGCTCAAGGCGTGGACCACGCCTCGGATGACCACCTCAACACCGGTGCCGGCGATCAAGGCCTGATGTTTGGCTACGCCTGCGATGAAACCCCCGAGCTGATGCCCGCGCCCATTTACTACGCCCACCGACTGGTGGAGCGTCAAGCGCAGCAGCGCAAATCGGGCGCGCTACCCTTTTTGGGCCCGGATGCCAAGAGCCAAATCACCATGCGCTACGTGGATGGCAAGCCCCACAGCATTGCCACGGTGGTGTTGTCTACGCAACACACGCCCGATCAAAGCCAAGACGCCAAGACCATGAAGGCGTCATTCATTGAAGCAATAACCGAGCAAATCATCAAGCCCGTGCTGCCTGCGCAGTGGTTAAAAGACACCGAGTTTTTGATCAACCCAACGGGGCGCTTTGTGGTGGGTGGACCGCAAGGTGACTGCGGCTTAACCGGACGCAAAATCATTGTCGACACCTACGGTGGTGCCTGCCCACACGGGGGCGGCGCCTTCAGCGGCAAAGACCCCACCAAAGTGGACCGCTCGGCCGCTTACGCCGCACGCTATGTAGCCAAAAACGTGGTGGCGGCGGGACTGGCCAGCAAGTGCCAAATTCAGGTGGCGTACGCCATTGGCGTGGCCCGGCCCATGAACGTCACGGTCAATACCTTTGGCACCGGGGTGATCGACGATGCGGCGATTGCGGCTTTGGTGGGCGAACACTTTGACCTGCGTCCCAAGGGCATCATTCAGATGCTGGATTTGCTGCGTCCAATTTACGAAAAAACCGCGGCTTACGGCCACTTTGGGCGCGACGAGCCAGAGTTTGCGTGGGAGCAAACCGACAAAGCGGCCACCCTGAAGGCCGCCGCCGGTCGTTAGTGGAAGTCTCGACTCGGGCTGGGCAGGGTGCCCAGCCAGTCGCTGATATCTTGCGCCCAAGCGGCCACCACATGCGTGACTTGTCCTGCCACTTGATCGCGCTGCCACACGCCGTGCACCACCAGCAAACGGGCGTGCCGCCACACCGCGGCGTGGCGTTGCTTGAGTTTGGGCCAAACAATCACGTTGACGTGGCCGGTTTCGTCTTCAAGCGTCACAAACAACACCCCGTTGGCACTGCTTGGCTGCTGCCGCATCGTAACCAAGCCAGCCGCGCGCACCCGACGGCCGTGCGCCAAAGGGTACAAATCACGCGCGCGTTGCACCCCACGGGCATGCAGTTTGGCACGTAAAAACTGCAGCGGATGGCCATGCAGACTTAGGCCGGTGCTGCGATAGTCGTGCCACACTTGCTGCGGGGCGCTTGGTGCAGGCCATGCCACCTCGTCGGCTGGATCAGACCGCACCGTCATGGGCAAGGGTGTGGCGGGTTGCACGGCGGCGGCCTCCCACCACTGCTGCGGCCTAGGCCCCGCCAAACTGCTGAGCGCGTTGGCGTGCGCCAAAAGGCGTAAGGTTGCAGACGGCAGTGACGCGCGTGCAGCCAAATCGGCCACATCAATGGGCGGCTGGGCGCGACAAGCCTGCACCACACGTTGCGCCTGGGCCTGCCCAAGTCCGCTCACCAAACGCAGCCCCAAACGCACCCGGTCCCGCTTGGGGCCTTCTAGGGTGCAGTCCCAGTCGCTATGCAACACATCCACGGGCAGCACCTGCACGCCATGGCGCTTGGCGTCTTGCACCAATTGCGCTGGCCGATAAAACCCCATGGGCTGACTGTTGAGCAACGCGGCCAAAAAGCACGCGGGTTCGTGGCGTTTCATCCAAGCGCTCACGTACACCAAGAGCGCAAAGCTCGCGGCATGGCTTTCTGGAAAGCCGTACTCACCAAAACCTTGAATTTGCTCAAAGATTTGCTCGGCAAAAGCCGCGTCGTAGCCGCGGGCCACCATGCCGCTGACAATACGCTGATAAAAACGGTGCACGCCACCACGGCGCCGCCATGCGGCCATGGCGCGACGCAGGCTGTCGGCCTCATCGGCATCGAATCCGGCAGCCAACATGGCCACTTGCATCACCTGCTCTTGAAACACCGGCACACCCAAGGTGCGGCCCAAGGCTTGTTGCAGCCCAGGACCTGGAACGCGCACAGGCTCAAGCCCCTGCCGGCGGCGTAAATACGGGTGCAC
Organism: Candidatus Fonsibacter lacus; assembly: GCA_009921245.1. Taxonomy (GTDB): domain Bacteria; phylum Pseudomonadota; class Gammaproteobacteria; order Burkholderiales; family Burkholderiaceae_C; genus RS62. The sequence goes on from RFXW01000032.1 coordinate 6,172, forward strand.
CATGCCACCCTGAATGGGGCCAGGGCGAACAATCGCCACTTCAACCACCAAATCGTAAAAACAACGCGGCCGCAAACGCGGCAGCATGGCCATTTGGGCGCGACTTTCCACTTGAAACACCCCCATGCTATCGGCTTGGCACAGCATGTCGTAGGTGGCGGGGTCTTCGGCCGGAATATCTTGCAGTGTCAGCGCACGGCCATGGCGTTGGGCCATAAGCGCCAAGCCTCGACGCAACACACTAAGCATGCCCAAGCCCAGTACATCAACTTTGAGCAAACCCACCGTGTCCAAGTCGTCTTTGTCCCATTGAATCAAGCTGCGTTCAGCCATGCGTGCGTTTTCAATGGGCACCAAGGCGTGCAGCGGCCCTTGGGTCAACACAAAGCCCCCGGGGTGTTGCCCCAAATGACGCGGTGTGCCCAACAGTTGTTGCGCCAATGTGAGCCACCAGCGCAAACGGTGGCTTTGGGCCAAGGCGGGGTCGCGACCCAGGCGCTTCAGCGCCTCCTCAAGCGCGGCTTGTCGCACCTCTTGGGCATGCATGCCCGGATGCTCGCGCGCCATGGCCTGCACCAATTCATCGTCCACCGCCAGCGCCATACCGACATCGCGTAAGGCGCTGCGCGGGCGGTAGCTGATCACCGTGGCGGCCAAAGCGGCACGCGCACGACCATACTTTTGGTAGATGTATTGAATCACCTCCTCGCGTCGTTGATGCTCAAAATCCACATCGATGTCGGGAGGCTCATCGCGCGCACGGCTGATGAACCGTTCAAACAGCAAGGTGCTGCGGGCGGGGTCAACCTCGGTGATACCAAGGCAATAACACACCGCCGAATTGGCCGCCGAGCCACGCCCCTGGCACAAGATGTCTCGACTGCGAGCAAAGCGCACCAAGTCATACACGGTTAAAAAATACATTTCATATTGCAGCTCGGCGATCAGCGCCAACTCGTGCGCCACGGCTTGCTGCACCGATGGCGGGATACCGGCGGGGTAGCGCTGGGCTGCACCTTGCCACGTCAGTTGCGCCAGGCTTTGACTGGGGGTTTGACCGGGTGTGATGACTTCGGTTGGGTAGCGATAGCGCAGTTGGCTTAGGTCGAACGTGCAGCGCTGCGCCACGGTCACGGTATGCGCCAGCCAATCGGCGGGGAAAAGTCGGTGCAGCTGCATGCGGGTACGCATGGCCGCAGCGGCGTTAACAGCCAATGCGTCGCCACAAGCGTGCAGCGGCGTGCGGCGTGCCACGGCGGTGAGCACATCAAGCAAAGGTTTGGCGCCGCGACGGTGCATGCGCACATCGCCACTGGCCGCCACCGGTGTGGCCGTGGCAGTGGCCAAGGCTTGCAGCTGGTCCAGCCAGCTCTCATCGTCTAAGCGCAGACCACGCACGGCCATCAGGCTCACACTGGGGTGCGCTTGGGTGAGTGCGGTTAGCCACGCCAGGGCTTGATTTGCGGCGTGCGCATCGTGGATGGCGTATGGCGCAGGCGCCACCAGCAATTCACAGCCCAGCAACGCCTGCCCCCATGCGGGGGCATTGTTTTGTACAAGGTAACTGCCCTTGGTGGCAGCCATACGCGCTTGCGTGATCACCGTGCACAGCTGCGTCCAGCCTTCGAGCTGACGCGGCAAGGCCACCAACGTCCACCCATTGGGCAAAGTAAAACGTGCCCCTGGCACCAGCTTAAGGCCGCAGCGCTTGGCCTCGGCGTGAGCGCGCACCACACCGGCAACCGAGGCCTCATCGGTGAGTGCCAGCGCGGTGTAACCCAATTGGTGGGCTTGCTGCACCAAGGCCTCAGGCGCCGATGCCGCCTGTAAAAAACTAAAGTGGCTGCGGCACGCCAATTCGGCGTAAGCAGGTAGCGTGGCGCGCATTTAAGCAAACCACCCATGCAAATACCACCGGCTTTGCTTGGCCTCGTTGGCACACCTCTGGCGATACACCCAGAGTAATCCGGCGTGTTCACTGCGCGCCACAAAATAATCGCGTTGCAGCCAAACACTTGCCTCAAGGTCTTCATTGCCCCCAGCGTTGGCCAACGCCCAGTGCACCTGTTCCACACGCTGCGGCCCCAGCAGCAGCTGCAATGGGCCTTGATACCAAGGCTTGTGCGCTTGCTCCCATAACCGCAACGGGGGACGCAACAGCCAGCTTGGCGTTGGGCCAAGGGCCGCGAGCAAGGTGGGCGGCGGAATCGACTGATCCGCAGCCCACGGCAGGGTGTGTTGCGCGGCCTCGGGCAAGGTAGCTGGGGCCGATTGCAGACGCCGCACCGCGGCGGTGCCCCACCGCGCCTGCATGCGATCCAGTAACAAACTCAGCGGCTGCGAGCCTGCGGCGCTGGCGCCTTGCCATAGGTCGTGACTTGGCGCCAACGCCGCTTGGGTGTGTGTCACCTCAAGCCGCAGCCCCAACAAAGGCGCTGCGGTTTGGCGCGTCTGCCAGTGACTTTGCGTCAGTCGCCACCAAGCTTGCGCGCTGGCGCTGGGCTGGCTCATGCGCACCGCCACTGTTTCGGCGGCGGGGGCGTTGCGTCGCGTTTCGTATTGGGCATGCCACTGGCAGGCTTGGGCTTGTAACTGCCGGGTTTGTAGCCAACGCGCCATGGCACTTAATAGGTGCTGCGCGGGTTGGGCACATTGCGCCCAACTCTCGACTGGATCCGACCAAAGCAAGGTTTGATCAAAGTGCGCGGGTTGCTGCAGGCGCACCAGCCCATGGGCGCGCATGCCATACGCTTGATCCAAAGCGTAAACGGTGGCCTCACCCCAGCGCTTGGCCACGCTGCCACGCGGCAAAGCACGCAACTGCCCCCAACGACGCAGCCCCAACGCCTGCCAGGCTTTGCCGTGCAAGGCCGCGCATGGTAAGGCCCACAGTGGCAGCGCATCGGCCGCAGGCATGCGGTGGCAGGCGCGGTCTTGTGCGGCACCGCTTTGACAACCCACGGCCGCCAGTAACAACCGCGCCTGCGCCTGCCATGGTGTATCCCCTGCCCCCAACTGGGGCCACCAACCAAGGCCGTGCAACTGGGCCTGCATGGCCTCACACCAAGCCACCGTGCCGCCCCACAAGCGCGCCGCCGGTGTCACGTGCAGCACCACCGCCTGGGGTAAGCGGTACACGTCCGGCGTCCAACCCAGTGCCCATTGGGCCAGGGAGTCCCAGGTGGCCTGGGCCAACGCCTGCGACTCAGGCGGCTGCGGCCACGGGCGCAATGCCCACCAGGTCATGCACCTTCTCCTGTGTCAAAGCCACCGCCCCATGCCAGCGTGCACGTTGACGGGCACTGGCCTGCAGCCAGTCCTGCCAAGGTGCGGGCAAGCCAAGCGTGAGCTCCTGTCCGCGTGGGCCGCCTAATTGCTTAAGCACCTGCAGCCGCAGCTGCGCGCCGTGCGTTGAGCTGACCGTCAAGTTTTTTAACCATAGGCGTAACGACGCCGGCGACGGCTGATACCTGGCCTGCGGCGGGCGCCATATCCAAACCGTACGCTGCGCATGGCGTGCGCTGCGTTGCAAGCGCCGCAGCGCCTCACGCGTGAGTTGGGGCAACCACGCCAGTACCGCCGCCACCTCGGCACAACGCAGCAGCTGCTCGGTGGCCCAGGCCGCTTGCTGCGGCCCCGGAGGCTGCAGCAACAGCAACTGGGTGGTGTCAAGACCGCTGCCGTGCAGGGTATGAATCCATGGCTCGTGCGGCGGCGCCACCAGCGCGACCTGCCCTTGGCCCGGCGAAGCTTGCTGCAAAGCTTGTAAACGCGGCAGCAGCAACTGCCACTCACCCATGCCGGGCTGGTCTTGCAGCAGCTCAATCACCCCAGCTTGGGGCCACCCGCCACCGGCCAAAGCGGCATCAAGCGCCGCCAAACCGGTACCCGAGGCCAACGGCAAACTGGCGCGATTCGCCCAATGGCAAAACCGCACCTCGGCCAACGACGATGCTTTACAGAACTCAGTGGATGCATGCATGGGAGCAATACTGTTTTTTTATACAGTATAAAACCCTGGTGTTTGGCGTCAATCACCCGGTTATTGAAGGGTTTTCCCGCACATGCCCCTTGAAAACACGCGTATCGGCCTTATCATTAGCACTCGAAACAGGTGAGTGCTAACAAAATCTCATCTGTCAGACCGGTAAACCGCCAAGGTCAGCGTTGCCCATCCTTGGTTTACACGGGTTATTTTTGGCTTTTTCTCTCAATCAGGAGATGCAATGAAACTTCGTCCTTTGCACGATCGCGTGATCGTCAAACGTCTGGAAAACGAAACCAAAACCGCTTCGGGCATTGTGATTCCCGACAACGCAGCTGAAAAACCCGATCAGGGCGAAATTTTGGCTGTGGGCCCTGGCCGCAAAAACGACAAGGGCGAGTTGGCCCCGGTGTCGGTTAAGGTCGGCGACCGTGTGCTGTTTGGCAAATACAGCGGCCAAAGCGTCAAAGTGGACGGCGACGAGTTGCTCGTGATGAAAGAAGACGACTTGTTCGCAGTGGTCGAGAAGTAATTCAGTTTTAGGAAGGAATTCATAACATGGCAGCAAAAGATGTAGTGTTTGGCGGCGACGCCCGCGCCCGCATGGTCGAAGGCGTGAACGTGTTGGCCAACGCGGTGAAAGTCACTTTGGGCCCGAAAGGTCGCAACGTGGTGCTCGAGCGCTCGTTTGGCGCACCCACGGTGACCAAAGACGGTGTGTCCGTGGCCAAAGAGATTGAGCTCAAAGACAAGCTCCAAAACATGGGCGCGCAAATGGTGAAAGAGGTGGCCTCCAAAACCAGCGACAACGCTGGCGACGGCACCACCACCGCCACCGTGCTGGCGCAAGCCATTGTGCGCGAGGGCATGAAGTACGTGGCCGCGGGCATGAACCCCATGGACCTCAAGCGCGGCATTGACAAGGCTGTAACCGCCTTGGTTGCGCAACTGCAAAAAGCTTCTAAAGCCACCACCACCAGCAAAGAAATTGCTCAGGTGGGCACGATTTCAGCCAACAGCGACGAGTCGATTGGCAAGATCATTGCCGACGCCATGGACAAAGTGGGCAAAGAAGGCGTGATCACCGTGGAAGACGGCAAGAGCCTGGACAACGAGCTTGACGTGGTTGAGGGCATGCAGTTTGACCGTGGTTACCTCTCGCCCTACTTCATTAACAACCCCGACAAGCAAGTGGCGATCTTGGAAAACCCCTACGTGTTGTTGCACGACAAAAAAGTCAGCAACATCCGTGACCTGCTGCCCACGCTGGAGCAGGTGGCCAAGTCCAGCCGCCCCTTGCTGATCATTGCCGAAGACATTGAAGGCGAGGCCCTGGCCACGCTGGTGGTGAACTCCATTCGCGGCATTCTGAAAGTGTGTGCGGTTAAGGCCCCTGGCTTTGGCGACCGCCGCAAGGCCATGCTGGAAGACATCGCCATCTTGACGGGCGGCAAAGTGATTGCCGAAGAAGTTGGCATGACGCTTGAGAAAGTCACGCTGGCTGACTTGGGCGAAGCCAAGCGCGTTGAAGTGGGCAAAGAAAACACCACCCTCATCGACGGCAACGGCAAAGGCGACGACATCGAGGCGCGCGTGAAGCAAATTCGTGTGCAAATCGAAGAAGCCACCAGCGACTACGACCGCGAAAAGCTGCAAGAGCGTGTGGCCAAGCTTGCCGGCGGTGTGGCCGTGATCAAAGTAGGCGCCGCCACCGAAGTGGAAATGAAAGAAAAGAAAGCGCGCGTTGAAGACGCCCTGCACGCCACGCGTGCCGCGGTGGAAGAAGGCATCGTGGCCGGTGGTGGTGTGGCGCTGTTGCGTGCCCGTCAAGCCGCTGGCGCCATTAAGGCCGACAACGCCGACCAAGAAGCCGGTGTGAAGCTGGTGCTCAAAGCGGTTGAGGCGCCTTTGCGCGAAATCGTCTTTAACGCCGGCGGTGAAGCCAGCGTGGTCATTAACAAGGTGCTTGAAGGCAAAGGTGACTACGGTTACAACGCCGCCAACGACACCTACGGTGACATGATCGAAATGGGCATCTTGGACCCCACCAAAGTGTCGCGCACCGCGCTACAAAACGCCGCCTCTGTGGCCAGCTTGATGTTGACCACCGAAGCCATGGTGGCCGAGTCTCCCAAAGAGGAATCGGCCGCACCTGCCATGCCAGGCGGCATGGGAGACATGGGCGGCATGGGCGGCATGGGCATGTAATTGGCCCTGGGCTGTCAAGGGGCCAGCGCAAACCGCGGCCCCTTTGCTCCACCACCCACCGGTGACCCCGGTGGGTTTTTTATTTAAGCCACGCGCTGCGCCTCGATCATGGCACGCAAGGTATCGGTGTCACGCACAAAGGCGTCAATCCCCTCTTGCAATTTGGTGCGCGCCATGGTGTCTGCGGCCAAGGCGTCGCGAAAAGCCGTCTCGTGCGGTGTGGGCCATGTCAGCCACGCGTGCGGTGTATGCCGCGCCTGCAACACCTGGGTTACCGGCTCGCTGTGTTTGGCCAGTTGGTCCAACAATTCCGGGCTTACGGTAAGTAAATCGCAACCCGCCAACGCCAGCACTTGACCGAGTTGACGAAAGCTTGCTCCCATCACGTGGGTGCGCACGCCGTGGTGCTTAAATGTTTGATAGATCGCGGTAACCGACTGCACGCCAGGGTCGTGCACGCCGGTGTGTGCCGCCTCGTCCCAAGCGGCGCCGGCTTGGGCTTTGACGTAATCGTAAATACGCCCAACAAACGGTGAGATTAAGGTAACGCCAGCATCGGCGCAAGCCGTGGCCTGGGCCATGTTGAACACCAACGTCATGTTGGTGGCCACCCCTTGCTGCGACAACACGCGCGCGGCTTGAATGCCCTCCCACGTTGCAGCGATTTTGAGCAGCACCCGGTGGCGCGGCACACCGGCGGCGTCCATGTGTTGCAACAGCCGCTCGGCCTTGTCCACGGTGGCCTGGGTGTCAAAGCTTAGGCGCGCATCGAGCTCCACCGACACCCGTCCGGGTATCACCGCCAACAACGCTTGCGCAAAACGCACCAGCAAGGCATCGATCACGGCGTCGGTATTGGCGCCGCCCGGCGTAGCGGCCGATGTAGCTTGCACGGCTTGCATCAGCCATGGCTGATAGGCCGGCTGTTGCAGGGTTTTAAGCACCAGCGACGGGTTGGTGGTGGCGTCTTGAACCGGCAGGGTCAGCGCCGCGATACGTGCAGGGTCAGAGGTATCGGCCACCCAAACGGTGCCGTGCAAGAGTGAGGAATCGACTGTCATGATGCCGCAAGTTTACGGCACGGCTTACCGCGGGCTGGGGTTGCAGCGCGGCTGACCGCATACCGCACGCGCCAATGGGTCGTCGAGCACCGGTAACCAATCGGGGATACGGTGAAACAACGCGTAGGCAGGCTGCAGCACGTGCTGGCGGTAGGCTTGTGCGCTGAACCCCTCGCCTTGTAACACGTGAAAAACCGCACCCGATTGCGTAACGGTTGAGCCCGTGACACGAGAAAAATAGCGCGCGTGCTCAGCCAACGACAAAGGTTGCTCGGTCAAGATTCGAATCGTGGCGCCGTTGAATGCTTGGTAGTCGGTAAACAAATCGTCGTGTCGCCCGTGTTTGCTGCCCACGCCAAACACCGGTACATGGCGCCCCAAGGCGTACCCATAAAGCGCCGACGCGGTGTAGCCGGTGGTCATGAGCACGGTGCCAGGCGCATCGACCTGAGCCACCAATTCGGCGGTGCGGTAACTGCGCACCAGTTTGCTGTACCAGCCGGTGTCACGCCAGTCGTTAAGGTTGGTGGCGTACAAACCCGCCACCACCACAAGGTGCAAAGCGGTAAAGGCGGCCACACCCCAGCAGGTGCGACGCAGGGTAGGCACAGGCAGCGACAGCACCGCCCACCACAGCGCCAACGGATAAAACGCCAACAACCAGTGCAAGCCAACCTGCGTGGCCAACGCCACCAAGGCCAGTACCACCACCGGCAGCAGCAGCGGCACTCCACGGCCACTGGCATGGCGCAACTCGGCCCAAGCCACACCACGCTGGCGCCACAACGCCCATGCCAATGCTGGCGTTAACCAATACACCCAAGACAAGCCATACAAAGGCAAGTGTTGCCAACTCGGCGCGGCGTTTTGGTTGCGGTTAAAAACGTTGAACATCACGGTGGCCCAACCGTGGGTCATGTTCCAGTACACATGCCACGCCACCGCCGGCAGCAACACCGCCACCAGCACCGCCACCGCCCAGCCACGGCGCAACCGCCAGGTTTGCAACAGCAGCCCCAAGGCCAGCAGCACCGCAAAATATTTGGACAGCCACGCCACCGCCAAACCCACGCCCACCAGCGTGTACCAAGCCAAGCCAGCGGCGCTTGGCCGGTTGTGGCGCTGAGCGCGGCACCAAGCCCACACCGCCAGCAAGGCACCGGCCAGCAGCGGCGTGTCGGTGGTAACAAACACATACCACCAGCTCCACGGCAACAACAACACCAGCCACAGGGCCCAGCGGGCTTTGCTGGGGTCGACCACGCGCACCATATCGGCCACGGCAATCGCCATCAACACCGGCATAAGCCACGCCGGCAAACGCACCGCCCAAAGGGCGTCACCCAGCGTGGCTTGAATCAAGGCCAACCACCACCCCACCATGGGTGGATGGTCGTAATAGCCACCCGCCCATTGGCGCCCCCAATCCACAAACAACGCTTCGTCGCCGGTGATAGGAAAGGTTGTGCCAATGGCCAGGCGCACCATTAAGGCCGCCACGCCCACCAGCACCAACCCAAACAGCGGTGGGCCAGCCTTTGGCTCACCCCAACCTGCGCTCATAGCGACAAACGCCGGAATACGCGCTCCGGTATGGCTCGCACCAGTCGCATGATGACTGCCCAAAACCATGGCGTGTAAATTTGATCACGGCCGTTGTCAATGGCGCGCACGATGTCGCCGCCGACACGCTCAGGCGCCGCAAACAACGCGTTTTTAGAAATGCCAGCGGTCATGGGTGTATCCACCCACCCGGGCTTAATGGTCAGTACGGTTACGCCATGGCGATGCAGGCGCTGGCGCAAGCCTTGCATGTAGGTGGCCAAGCCGCTTTTGGCCGCACCGTAGGCGTAATTGCTGGCGCGGCCACGGTCGCCAGCCACCGAGCCAATCGCCGCCAAGGTGCCCCTGCCCTGCGCCTGCAAACGATCGGCCCACCACGCCAAGTGCCCGAGCGGGCTCACCATGTTGGTGTGCAAACTGGCTTGTAGGGCCTGCCAGTTGTGGTTGACCTCGTCTGGTGATGGCAACACCCCGTAAGCCAACAACACCACGTCCACGGGTGGGGCATCGGTTAGCTGCGCCGGCAGCACCTGCTGCCAATGCGCCACGTCGTCGAGGTCGTGTGCCAAGGTATCTGCCGCAGCGGCGCCACGCAGTTGACAGTCTTGCGCCAAGGCCTGCAACACGTCCGCATGACGCCCCAGCAGCAACAAGCGATCGCCGCGCGCGGCCCATTGCCGAGCCGCGTGTTGCGCCATGGCCGAGGTGGCACCCACAATAACAACAAACTTCATGCCAGTCCTAAGCGCTTGGATTGATAAGAAGCAAAGCGCCCGGCCGCATGATACTTGGCGCGCACCGCCTCAAACGCCTCCCACTGCGGGTAGCCCTGCCGAAAATGGCGCTGACTCAAGCGCGTGTCTTTGGCCAAGTAAACGCGCCCCCCGGCGTCGTGCACCCAGTGGTCCAGCGTATCCATGAGTGTGGCGGCGGCTTCGGTGGCGGGAAAATCAACCGCCAGCGTGTAGCCGGGCATGGGGAACGACAGCAAATGGTGGTTTTGCGCACCAAACGCCTTGAGTACCGCCAACAACGGTGGCACCCGCGCCTCTTGAATGGCGCGCAACACCTTAGGCAGCAGTGTGGCCGCCGCAGCGTGCGGCACCACAAACTGGTACTGATAAAAACCACGTCGGCCGTACAGGCGGTTCCAATGTGCCAGAGCATCCAACGGATAAAAATAGGGAATCAAGTCTTGTTGCATGCGGCGGCTTTTGCCGCGCGCGTAAGTCCATGCGTTGAAGGCGCGCAACACCGGGCCACCCAGCAAACCATGTGGCATGTCCACAGGTACCGTCCAGGCACGCGGTGCGCGCCACTGTAGCGGCCCTTGTGTGGCATGTTCGCCCAGCATCAACACGCCACGGCCCAAGCCCGCGCCGCCCTGCCAGGCGTCCAACCAAGCCACCGAGTAGGTGGCCTGCGCGTGTTCGGTAAACGACGCCAACAACGCCGTTAAATTGGGCAACTGGTGATACGTCACGTGCATGGTGGACGACTTGAGCGGCACAAGCTGCAGTTGCACCGCTTCAATCACGCCGGTTAGCCCCATGCCGCCGCAGGTCGCGGCCAGCAAATCGGGATGCTCGGTGGCCGAGACGCTGAGGCGTTCGCCATTGCCCAAACGCAAGGTTAGGCCACGCACGTGCTGCCCAAATGTGCCATGAACATGATGGTTTTTGCCGTGCACGTCGCTGGCCACGGCGCCGCCCAGTGTGACAAAGCGTGAGCCCGGCGTGACCGGCAAAAACCAGCCCTGTGGCACGACAAACGCAAGCACGGCATCCAAGCTCATGCCGGCGGCGCAGGCCAGCTCACCGGTGGCGGGGTTCCAGTGCTGCAACCAATCCAGGCCCTGCATGGCCAGCACGTGCTCGGCCACCGCGCTGTCGCCGTAGCTGCGCCCCAAACCGCGTGCAATCGTGGGGTGCGCGTTTTGCACCCAAGCCGCCAACTCGTTGCCATGGCGCGGGGTGTAAACATGGGCAGAGCGCGGGTTGACGCGCCCCCAACCGCTCATGGGCATCATGCCAAACGCTCCGCAGGTGGGGCCACAAAAACATACCGCTTATCGAGTTGGTATTTGATGAAATACCCCAGCGTGAGGCCCAAGGCACCGCCCACATAGCGCATGGTATGGCTTTGAAACCAAAAGTGAAACAACGCCTCAATGCCCCAAAAAATCAAGGTGGTGAACGCCCCCAAGGCGCTGTACAGCACAAACAACCCGCCGTCGTGCTTTAAGTTGCGCGCACGAAAGGCAAAAATCCAGCGTTTTTCAGCCACGTATTTCAGTGGCAAGCCCGCCGCGGTGCCCAGCAGCACCGACACCACCACCACCTGCGGCCCCACACCCCAGGCCACCCAACCCATTTGCACCAGCAAATTGGCGGCTGTGGCCAACAACGCAATCAAGCTGTATCGCCATGCGATCACGGCCGGGTGCACGCTTACCTGGCCCACAGCACCAACACCAACACCAGCGCGCCCACCATCCAACTCACGCCATCGCGTAGCGCAAACAACAACGGGTCTTGGCGCAACTGCCTGCGGTGGGCGCAGCGCCACATGCGCGCCACCCAATACAGCAGCAGTGGCGCGGCCCAGGCCATCACCGCCGGCTGGCTGTATAGCGCCACGGTGGCGGGGTCGCGGCTGTACAAGGCCAGCACCAGCACCGCCAACATGCCAGCGGCCACACCCAGAGTGCACACCATCGAAGCGTCGTCCGCCGAGTAGCCACGCCCAGGCACATCGGCTTGCGTTGGGGGCATATCGCGCAATTCGCTGTAACGTTTGGCCATGGCCAAGCTAAAAAACAAAAACATGGCAAACAACAAAAACCAGTACGACATGACCACACCCATCAACCAAGCCCCTGCCA
>RFXW01000033.1 GCA_009921245.1 Candidatus Fonsibacter lacus
GCACGTAACGGACTGGATCTGGACTCCGTATCGCTCACGGCGTTGGACCAAACCCCGTTTCAAAACCTTGATGAAAACAATGCGTTCAATGCTGTGGGCATGCGCAAGTTGGCCGAGGTGATTGCGGTAAGCAAAAAAGAACGTGCACAAATTGACGCCGATGCCGATGTCGCCGTCAGGCGCGCGGCCATGGAGGCAGCACGGCGCCGTTTACAAATTGACTTGGAAGAGCAGCAGGCGCAAATTGACCAAGCCAAGCAAATTGAAACACTCAAGGCCGCTCAAGTCGCCGAGGTGGCCAAGCACAAGGTGCAAAGCGAGCTGTCGGTGTCGATGGCCAAGATTGCGCTGGAGCAGCAAATTCGGGTGGCAGACCTGCAACGCGAGCAGCAAATTCGCGAAACTGAAATTGAGCGTGAAAAGCTCTTAACCATGGCAGAGCAGGCCAAGCGTATCGCGATCGCCAAGCAAAGCGAAGAAGAAAACCTGGCCAACGCGGCGGCCGAGGCGCAACGCGCGCAGTGGGTCACGGCACAAGAGATGGTGAACACCGCCAAAGTGGTGGCCGAAGCCGAGCGGCGCAAAGCGGTGGCCTTGCTGGCGGCGGAGCAAGAGGCGCAAGCAGCGGCGGTGCGTCAGCGTCGGGCAGCTGAAACCGAGATGGACACCGCAGAGAAGCGGGCGCAATCGGTGGTAATAGCGGCCAAGGCAGCGGCCGAAGAAGCCAAATTGGCAGCACAAGCTGAACAGCAGCGGTTGGTTGCCCAAGCGCAGGGTAGAAGGTCTCAGGTTGAAGCTGAGAATGAGCTCACTGAAAGCGCCTCGCAGCGCGAGGTTGCGCTGGCCCGTTTACAGGCCCTGCCGAAAGTGGTGGCTGAAATGGTTAAGCCAGCCGAAAAAATTGATTCCATACGCATCAACCAACTCAGTGGCATGGGGTCAAACCAGACTGGTGGTGACGGCAACAAAGCACCGGTGAATCAGGCGATTGATGCCATTTTGGGCATGGCCGTGCAACTGCCTGCGCTTAAGAAGTTGGGCGACGAGGCTGGCATGGCCTTTGACAAAGGTTTGGGGTCGATCATCGACTCGACCAACGACAGCGACAAGCCGGGCTCGCCTAAAAACTAATCAGTCGGCTGCTTGAGTTAATGGCGGACGCATGCGGCGCCGTCTTGGCGCAAGATGCGGTTATCCATTTGCATCAAGCCTTCGCCGGGGCGGCTTGCCAGAGGTCGCACTTGGCACACCGTGCCGTGCGCCGTTAATTGATCACCGGCATACACCGGCAAACGCCACTTAACGTGCTCCCAACCGGGTGAAATCACGGTTTGCACGTTGGGGAAGCCGTCTTTTTGCATACGCCTGCAAATCGCTGCCACCTGCGGACCCGAGGCGATGATGTCCCCCCACCCCAGGGCCCGCGCTTGTTCAGGGTCAAGGTGAAAGGGCTCGGGATCGTACTTACTCGCGAATTCCAAAATATCGGCGGTCGTCATGCGCCAATAACCAAACGCAAAGGTCTGGCCAACCTCAAAGTCTTGTAACCACTGCAACTCGGGATGGCTTTGCATGGTGTTAGCCTTTATTGGGGTTGGGGTGCTGCCCCACGGCAAAAGCCACTTGCTGCCAGGCGCGTCCATTGAGGGCGGTGGCCAACTGTTCGGCCTCGTGCGGATTGGCAACGTGCACCACCAATGCAGCCTCTACGCTGGTGTCGCCGCCGCGCAGGGCTTCCTCGGCGGTGGCAGGGCCACGGGGCAGGGCACGCAGCGCCAACACCCGTAACGCCGATTCAGGCACCGGTGCGTCATCCAGCCAGCGCGCACCACCGGTTGCGGTGACCACATAGGGCGTGGGTTCACCAAATGGCATACGGTTCGATTCATGTTTTTAAACGCCACCTCCATGATGCGACGGGTACGCGGTGTGGGTTGTTCGAGTAAGGCCAAGTAATCGGCACGTTGCAACACCTGCGGGTCTTGCACTTCGTAATACGTCATGTAGTGCGGACTTTGTTGGTCCAGCGCTCGATGCCGCACCCCACACACAAAGCCTGGCACCGCCATACGTTCGGGCAAGTGCTCCTCTTGGTACCACGATTCGTATTCAGCCTCATGGCCAACGGCGCAATCGTTCCAAATCAATAGGCAGCCTGTGGGGTTCATGTGTCATCGCAGGGTTGTACGGGTAGACCTCGATTGCACCCCCAATGCTCGGGCGGCGGTGTCACGCAGGCGGCAGTCAAGGACAGCCAAACCCATCGCCCGCGGTCAGTTGTTTGGCCGCATCATGGCCACTACACCACGCTCCTTCCACCCTGCCACCGGCCAGCCAGTCGCCACACACGCCCAGTTGCTGCGTGCGATCCCAAAAAGACAAAGCGGTAGGCCACGTGGGTTCTGAGGTAACCGCCAGCGCATACCGCCAACGATGCACAACACACTCGTTTGGGGTAGGGCCACCCAGTTCGGTCCAGGCTTGACACAATTGCGCCGCAATCTCGTCTGCGCTCGACTCAAGATGACGGCGACTGAACGCCGGTGTGGCGTGCAAGGTCCAGGTCTCGGCCCCCTGACGTGATGGCTTGGACAAGGTGCGCGCGACCCATTGCAACACGGGGTGATTGGCAAACAGTCCGTCAAACGCCAACGGCACGGATTGATCGAAGCGCAGCATGCCCGCCCAGCACGGTTCAAACTGAATGCGTTGCCATTGCTCAATCCATGGTGGTGGAATATGCCCCGCAAACGGCGCCAGTTGCGGCAGGGGCAACGCCAACAGCACCGCATCAAAGGTTTGCGTATGCGCGCCTTGCTCGGCGCTATGCAGTTGCCACCGGCCTGTGGCGGTGCGGTCTATACCCACCACGGTAAAACCGCCTTGGAATACGGCATGGGTCAGCAACTGTTGCGCCAATCGCGGCATGGTGGGCACGCTCACCCACGCCGCGGCGCGTTTGGCGACCCGCCCAGACCACGGCGCCACCCACGACCATTGTTGCCATTGCGAGACCATTTGAGCAAAGATGGGATCTTTCACCGTGAAGTACTGCGCGCCGTGATCCGCCTGCCAGCCTTGGCGTTGTCGCGTGCTCATGCGGCCGCCTGGGCCTCGGCTTTTGTCGAATACGGTGACCCGATGGCCGTGTTGCGTCAACGTGCACGCCGCACTCGCACCAGCCATTCCAGCGCCCACAATGGCCACATCACAAACCGCCGAATGCATGGCTCAATAACCTTTTGTTTTGCCAGGGTTGTGCCACTGTACCCGCCATTGGGTATCCTTACCCCTACATGCCTTGTTATCCCCGAATCCCATGCGTCCAATAAATGGTTTTGTGGCTGCCCTTGCCTTGCTTTACACCGGCGTGGCCAGCGCTGCCGCGCCCACGCTATCGGCAGATAGGCTGCAGCCTGCCGATCAAAACACGCGCCTGACGGTGAAGACCTTGGTGCAAGGGTTGGAGCACCCGTGGTCTATGGCGTGGTTGCCCAACGGTGACATGTTGATCACCGAGCGCGCGGGCCGGCTGCGGCGTTTGTCCGCGGATCATCAAACCCTGTCAGGGGCGCTGGCAGGTTTGCCGTCCGATATGGTGGTGCAGGGGCAGGGCGGGTTGCTGGATGTGGCGGTGCATCCCAACCACAAAACCAATGGCTGGATTTATTTATCGTATGTGGCCCAAAGCAAGGCGGCCCCTTATGCCCGTGGCACCGCACTGATTCGCGCACGACTGACCCCGAATGGCTTAACCGACGTGCGCAAGTTGTTTGAAATGTCCACCCAATCCAGCACCTCGCGCCATTTTGGTGGACGGATGGCGCTGGATGCCGCAGGTCATATTTACCTGGGCTTGGGCGACCGAGGTCAGCGTGAGCTTGTGCAAGGGCAGCAGGCGGGGCATTTGGGCGCGGTGGTACGGCTGCGAGACGATGGGTCCATTCCGTTGGATAACCCCATGGCCGCTGGTGGCCCAGTCCAATCCGCGTTGTACACCCGCGGTCATCGCAACATTCAGGGCTTGGCATTTCAGCCGTCAACCGGGTTACTCTGGGCGCACGAACATGGCCCCCAAGGGGGTGACGAGGTCAACCAACTGCAAGCGGGCGCCAATTATGGTTGGCCGTTGGTCACGCACGGCGTGAACTACGGCTCGGGCACCGCCATTGGCCAAGGCACATCCATGCCCAACATGGTCTCGCCGGTGCACGTGTGGGTGCCCTCCATCGCGCCGTCTGGCATGGCGTTTTACCAAGGCTCGCGCTTTGCCTCGTGGCAAGGCAACTTGCTGGTCGGCGCCCTCAGAGGCCAGGCGCTGGTTCGTTTGGTGCTGCAGCAGCAGCGCGTGGTGGCGGAGCATCGGTTACTCCAGGGGCAGGTGGGGCGTATTCGCGACGTGCGGGTGGGCCCCGATGGACTGATTTATTTGCTCACCGACCGCGCCAACGGTACGCTGTTGCAGATAGCGCCAGCCGCACCTTAACGCTTGGGCAAGCGCCCCCACATGGCCAGCGCCACAAGCCCAATCAGCGCCGCAATGCCGTTGGTGCCGATGCCACCCGGCGTCATGACATGCGGCAGCAGTGTGACCAAACCCGCAACACCGATGGCAATCCTTGCCCACATACCTAGAGCGCGTTGGAAATATCCACTCACTGCCACCGACATCAAGACCACACCCAGCACCGCAAACGCCACATCAATCACGATCATGCTGGCTGAACCCTTAAGAATCAGCGTGGGCGACAAGGCAAACAAAAACGGCACCACGTAGGCAGGCCAGCCAAAGCGCATAGACTCCAACCCGGTGCGCATGGGATTGGCCCCCGCAATACCCGCGGCGGCAAAAGCGGCCACCGCAACAGGTGGCGTGATCATCGACATCATGCCAAAGTAAAGCACAAACAGGTGTGCCGCCACTTTGTCCACGCCCAGCTCCACCAGGGCAGGCGCCACCAAGGTGGCAAGCAACACATACACGCCAAGCGTGGGCAAGCCCATGCCCAACACCACACACACCAGCGCTGACATCACCAGCAGCGTGATCAGACTGCCACCTCCCATTTGCACCAGAGCATAGGTGAGGTTAAAGCTCAGCCCGGTCATGTTGAGCACGCCAATCACCATGCCAGCGGCGGCACAAATCAAAATCAGATCCACCGAACCCCGCCCTGCTTGATGCACCGTTCGCCACAGGTCAGACACGGCGGGACGCCGCCCCTGGTAGCCCAGCCATAGCGACGAAAGCAACACCGTGGCCGTCGCTGCCAAAGCCGACTTCGCTGGCTGCCAATTAAAAACAAATAGCGTTGCAATCAATACCGCAAAGGCCAGCAAAAAATGCCATCCCGTGCGAATGTCACGCCACGCTGGGCGCTGTGCCTTGGGCACCGGCGCAATGTCGTATTTCACCGCTTCCAAGTGCGCCTGCACAAACAAAGCCACGTAATACAGCAACCCTGGAACCAGCGCCGCCACCGCCACCGTGGCATAAGGCACATACAAAAACTCGGCCATTAAAAACGCCGACGCTCCCATAACCGGCGGCAGCAGCTGCCCACCGGTCGACGCCACGGCCTCGATGGCCGCAGCTTTGTGCGCCGAGTAGCCACTGCGCTTGATCATGGGAATCGTTACCACCCCGGTGGACATAACGTTGGCCACGGCGCTGCCCGAAATCGAGCCAAAAATGGCGGACGCAATCACGGCAATTTTCATGGCGCCGCCGCGTAAGCCCCCCATGACGGTCAACGCCGCGTCGGTAAAAAACTGCGCGCCACCCACCCTGTTCAGCATGGTGCCAAACAGCACAAATGCAATCACCACCGTACTGGCAATTTGTAGCGGTATGCCCAGTACCCCGTTGACATCCAACGATAGGTAAGAAGCCACCTTGTCCCAATCTTGCGCCCGTCCCGCCAGGCGGCCGGGTACGGCGTCGCCAAACAATGCGTAGGCAATAAAAATCGAAACCACCCAAACCAAGGTCCAACCCACCGCGCGCCGCAGCGCCTCAAGGGTAAGGGGTAGCATGATGATGCCAATGGCCACCGCCTCGGGTGGGCGCAGCAGCACCAAGTCCACCAAACTCGCATAGCGCCAGGCAAGAAAACCACCACCCAGTAGCACCACGCAAGCGGCCAACACGTCGTACCAAGGCGGTGAACCCTTGTGCGGCCGCCCCTTGTGGTCGCGCGACAACAACGCCACCGCCACCGACAGTGACAAGATCAAACCCAGCAATTGCGCTGGGTAAAAAGCCACCCCTAAAGCGCGCGGTACGTCCAGCGACCACGCCGCTGCAAGCAGCACAATCAGGGCCGACAGCACGGTGCCGACCCATGAGAAAAACCCCTGCTGGGGCAGGGGTTCGGTGCTGTCGTTGACCCGTTGGGTTGGGTCTTGAGTCGAGTGCGTCATGGGTGGCGCGACTTACTTCCAGATACCCACTTCTTTATAGAACTTGATTGCACCCGGGTGGTAGGGCACGCCACCACTGGGGCCAACCATTTCGTTTGGCTTGAACAACCGGAAAGGGGGCAGCAGCTTACCCAACTGCGCCGCGCCGTTGTACATGGCTTTGGCTACGTTGTAGGCCGCCTCGTCAGACATTTTCTCGCCCGCAGCGATGGCTTGCGGGTAGGTCAGCATCCATGTGGGCTCTTTCACACCCGGGCCCGCAGCGGGGCCTGGATTGACCAGGGTCAGGTAACCGACTGGCCAGTGTTTACGAATTTTGTCTTCGCTGTCGGCTTGCTTAACGATCTTGAGTGCACGGATGCCACCCACCGCTGCGTCGGCTTCGCGCACCTTACCGGCACCCAGGGCAAACATGAACGCGTCGGACGAGCCCGACATAAAAGCATTCGCGCCACCCACCACGCTGGGGACGGGCACAGGCTTGATATCGGCCTCAGTCATGTCGGCCGTGGCGTACATGGCGGCGTTTTGCGGATTGATGGTTTTTTGCGCGGTGTAGCCAGCGGTCATGCGCTTGCCCTTGAGGTCGGCAATGGTTTGCATGTCGCTGTCGGCACGCACAAACATTGTGACGCGCAAGGGGTAGTGCAACGCCAACAGGCGCAGCCCTTTGTTGGCCCTACCGCTGAACCATGCTTCGCCTTTGTAGGCGTAGCTGAGCTCTTGCAGGTTAACCGGGCCCATATCAAATTCGCCAGTACTGATGAGTGGCAAGTATTGGTTCGGGCTGGTTGCAGGTTGAACGGTCGCGTTCACGCCCGACTCATTCAACACCTTGGCAATGGCGGTGCCAATGCTGTGATAAATCGCACCGGGGTTGGACGTGGCAATGGAGATTTGTTGGGCCGATGCGGCGCAAGCCACCGCAGCAACCATGGCGCCAGCAATGGCACTTTTAAGAAACTTCATTGTTGTCTCCTGTGTCAGGTTTCTTATGAGGGTTGCCATCGATAATACACGCCATAGCTCTCAAAACATCAACCTAAGTGACTCCCTCAGCCATGACCCGTGAAAACCCTAATACGCAAACCGCCGCAGCGCACTTGTTGTATCAAATGAAGCGCGGTGGGATTGACCATTTACTGGCCAACCCTGGTACCGATTTCCCCTCCATCATTGAAGCGCTGAGTGCCGACGCCGCATCCGGGGCCATGCCCAAGGCGTTGGCCATACATCATGAAAATGTGGCGGTTGGCATGGCGCATGGCTATTACCTTGTCTCGGGCAAGATGGCAGCGGTGATGGTGCACGTCAATGTGGGTTTGGCCAACTGCACCATGGGCGCGTTAAACGCCGCGTCGTCTCAGGTGCCTGTGCTGCTGATGTCTGGCCGATCACCCGTGACCGAGGTCGGGCGACACGGCAGCCGTCAAACCCCGATTCATTGGGGGCAAGAAATGTTCAACCAAGCCTCTTTGGTGCAAGAGTCCACCAAATGGACTTATGAACTGCGTTATCCGGAGCAAGCCGCCCATGTGGTGCAACGCGCCATCTCCATTGCGCAGGCGCAGCCATCGGCACCGGTTTACGTGAGTTTGCCGCGCGAGGTGTTGGCAGAAACTGTGGCGCATCCGCTGCCCACGCCGGTTGCACCAACAAGTTGGGGCGCGGCGCCAAACCCACAAGCCATACAGGAGGCGGCGCTGCGTTTGGCCAAAGCGCAGCGTCCGGTGGTGGTGGTGCAGCGTACACCGGCCATGGGACGCATCGACGAGCTTGCGGCCTTGCTCGATGAAACGGGTTGGGGCGTTGTGGAATTTTGGCCCACCACCAACACGGTATCGACGCATCATGCATCGCATTTGGGGTTTGAACCCGCCGCGGTATTGGCGCAAGCCGACGCGGTGCTGACCATTGGCGCCATGGTGCCTTGGGCGCCGCTGCTGGCCGAGCCCACCGATGCGTTTGTGGTGGCGGTGGGTTGGGACCCGTTGGACCAAGCCACGCCTTACAAAGGGTTCCGTGCCGATTTATGCATCACCGCCGACCCGGCGCAGGCCATTGCCGCGTTACGCGCGGCGGTGCGGCCCCAACTCGACGCCGCGCAGGTTGCGGCACGACAGCAGTGGCTGGCCGATACGCGGCAAGCGCAACGCGACGCGCTGAGCAAGGCATGGCAAGAGGCCGACCAAGGGGTAATGAACCCAGCCTTTGTAAGCCGCGTGTTGAGCGAGGAGGCGGGGGAGGACGCCGCTATTTTCTGCGAGCTGGGCCCGGTGCCGGGTGCCATGCACGTCGCAGGCGCGGGCCAGCTGCATTGGACGCCTTTGGCAGGCGGTTTGGGCTGGGGATTGCCGGCCGCACTCGGGGCCAAGCTGGCGCGCCCAGAGCGAACCGTGATTGCCGCGGTAGGGGATGGCTCTTACCTTTTTGCCAACCCGTCGGCTTGTCACCAGGTGTCGATCACCCACCATTTGCCGGTGCTCACGGTTTTGTTTAACAACGGACGGTGGCAAGCCGTGAAGCGGGCGACGTTGAGTATGTACCCCGACGGCGAAGCGGCAGCCTTGGCCCCCATGCCGTTGACCGATCTGGGCCCCGCCCCAGACTACACCGCGCTGGCTCGGGCGCATGGCGCCTACACCGAACAGGTGTCGCAGCCCAGCGCGCTGCGCGAGGCTTTGCAGCGAGCATTGCACGAAGTCAGACAGCAAGGCCGCCAAGCCCTGGTTGAGGTGTTGTTGCCTTAGGCTGCCATCGCATGCCCGGTTAGGGTGTGAATGATGCCTGCGGCATCAACCGGATCGGTGTGGCCACGCCAGGCCACGTGTTGATCCGGTCGCACCAAGTACAACGCATGGCGGTGCAGGTCGGAAGGCGGTATGTCCAACACCGTCAACGGCAGCCCCACGCGCGCGGCGGCTTGTTGCAGGTTGCTGGCTTGGGCTTGGCCCACGCGCACCAAGGTATAGCCGGGGCCCAAATGGTCGTACAACGATGAGCCATCGTCCATCACGCGGTGGGCAAAGCGGCACCCGGGCACAGTGCTGGGGGTGTAGTCGGCCATGCCGTAGGCGGGTGGCGCCTCGTCGTCGTACACCACAATCGGTGAGCGGTCGTAAAAATACCCAAAGTTCAAACCCGCGCAACAGTACTGGGGCGTATTCAACGCAGCCGTTTGTGCGCCATACCACGCGCGCGCGGCTTCGCCCTCAGGGTTGTTGTCTTCAATGTTGTCGGGCACCGCGGCACGATTTTTTATCATGATCTCAGCGGTACGCATGGCTTGCTGCGAAACCTGCTCGGTAATAGGCCAACGCTCAGCTTGGTAGGCCTGCAACGCAGACGGCTTTAACCAGCCTTGCAACACGCCGGCCAAAATCCATGTCAGTCCGGTGGCGTCGGCAATGCCAGCGTTCATGCCGTAGCCAGCCATGGGCACCCACAGATGGGCCGAATCGCCAGCAAGAAAAACCCGCCCTTGCGCCATTTTGGTTGCCATCAGGCGCTTGCCTGTCCAATCCTCCACGCGCAACACCGTGTACGCAAATTCTGGCCCCACCCCCAAGATGGTGCGCAAACAGGCGTCGCGGTCAACGCTTTCAAAAGTTTCACCCGGCAACACGTAGTTGTGCACCAAAAAGCGGTCGTCGTTGTCTATGGTGTAGATGGTGCCGCAGCGTTTACGGTTGATGTTCAAAATACCCCAGGCCTCGCCGCCTTGCATCATCTGAGTCAGTCCAGGGGCATGAATGAACGACGACTGCACATGCTGAATCATCGCGTCGCCTTCGAGCTTGGCGCCTATATGTTTGCGCACCAAAGAGCCGCCGCCATCGCAGCCGATCAGGTAGGCCGCCTGCAGCGTGCGCGTAGCCTCGCTACCGGTTCGCACCGTGGCACGCACTTCATCGGCGTCGTCTTCGAGCTCGAGCAGCTCAGTGTTGAGCAGCAGCTCGAGATGGGGCGTGTCAACCGCGATGCCGTGCAGAATCGGCTCAAGAAACATTTGATTCATACGATGCGGAGGCTCAAGCGTGGGCCACCCCGTGTCGGCCCCGCTGTCGCCGCGCTGACGACCAAGCCGGCCGGGGATAGGAATACGGCCCATGTCTTGCCCGGTGGCATGCAAACGAATCGCCACATCGTGCGGAAAGTCGTCGCGAAAGCCTGCCCCTCTTACCTTATCTACAAAGCCTAAGCGGCGAAAAATCTCCATGGTCCGCGCCGCAATATGGTTGCATCGAACGGTTTCGGCATGGGGTGTGGCGCGACGTTCAATAACCGTGACGGGTATGCCACGTTGCGCCAAATCAATGGCCGCGACCAGCCCAACGGGGCCTGCGCCAATCACCAGCACGCGTTTGCTGCTGGCTTGTACGGATGCTTGATTCATGTGACAACCTGAGGCATTGAACTCGTTTAACATCTCGCATTCATTTGGGCCGCGACGCCAGTCGTCGGCTGCACATGTTGCGATCAAGGGAACGAATCCATGGTAGACCAATTTGTCGCGGATGTCGCGATTGCGGGTGCAGGGCCAGTGGGCCTTGGCTTGGCCATTGATTTGGCTCAGCAGGGCAAGTCGGTGGTGTTACTAGAAAAAACACGCCAACTGCATCGCATTCCTAAGGGGCAAAGCCTAACCCAGCGTACCGGGGAGCATTTTCGCCGTTGGGGCATCAGCCAGGCGGTACGCCAGGTTAGCCCCATTCCGCCTGAATTTGGCAATGCCGGTGTGATCACCTACGGCAACTTACTTGGTGAATACCATCATGATTGGTTCCAGCGTAGCAAGGTAAGACCGTACTATTTTGCAGATAACGAGCGCTTGCCGCAGTATCTTTTGGAAGACGTAATGCGCCAGCGGGCGCGCGAGTTTGCCAACATTGAGTTGATCACCGGCGCCAGTGTGACCGGGGTCACGCAAGACGACAGCCACGCCACGCTGCGCTGCGAAGCCACACCCGAGAGCGCTGGCGTTGAGGTACAAGCATCTTATGTGGTGGGATGCGACGGCGCCCGATCGGTGGTGCGCGAGTTGGCAGGTATCAAGCAAGACACGGATCATCAAGGGCCACGCATGGCGTTGCTGGTGTTTCGTTCTAAGGCACTTGATGGATTGTTGGCGCGCTTTCCAGGAAAAACCATTTTCAACGTCTACTGGCAGTTTTTGGGCCGGGTTGACTTGGAAGGTGGGTGGTTCTATCACGCGCCGGTACCCGACGACGCCACACGCGATAACTTTGACTTTGCTGCCTACCTGCACAAGGTGGTTGGTGCGCCGTTTGACATTGATTTCGAGCACATCGGGTTTTGGGATCTGCGCATCTCTATGGCGCAAAGCTACCAAAATGGCCGGGTATTCATTGCCGGTGACGCGGCGCATAGCCATCCTCCGTACGGCGGCTATGGGGTTAACACAGGCTTTGAAGACGCCACCAATCTCAGCTGGAAGCTGGGCGCTTGCCTGGATGGATGGGGCAGTGCAACGCTGTTGAGCAGCTACACCGCTGAGCGCTTGCCGGTGTTCAAGTCGGTCTCACAAGACTTTATTGGGCGCATGATTGCCGACTTTGATGGCTTTTGTTCCCAATTCAACCCTGAGCAAGACAAGCAAGCTTTTGAACAAGCGTGGCAGCAACGCGCCAGCGCCGACGACGTGGACGTGACTGAATTCCTTCCCAACTACGCGGGGTCGCCTTTGGTGCTTGGCCAAGCAA
This sequence comes from Candidatus Fonsibacter lacus, assembly GCA_009921245.1. GTDB lineage: Bacteria > Pseudomonadota > Gammaproteobacteria > Burkholderiales > Burkholderiaceae_C > RS62. The sequence goes on from RFXW01000033.1 coordinate 12,147, forward strand.
ATGCCCAGTCAGGCGCCAAGGGTATGCACAGCGTGCGGGCGCAGGCGGGCTACCATTTGGCGCCGCAGCCACTGCCTGACGGCAGCGACCTGTGGGATCAGGTGGGTGGGGCTTTTGTGTTGCTCGAGTTGACTGATTCACCCGATCAGGCCCAGCAATTCACTGCGGCGGCGCAAGCGCTCGGCGTACCGTTTCGGGTGGTGCGCCATGCCTCAACCGAGTTGCAACAGGCGTACGGTGCACCACGTTTGTTGGTGCGCCCCGATTTGTTTGTGGCGTGGGTAGGCGATAAGCCGCCAAGCGGCGCACAGCACGTGCTTGCCCAGGCCATAGGCGCCGCCTAACGTCGGCTGCTGGTCACCGGCCCATGGCCTTGCCCTCGCGCCGGGGATCGACACCCGCTACCCACGGCGACTGCGGCGTTTGGCGCTGTAAAACATGAAGGCCACTGGTTAGGCTGCTGGTTTGGGGCTGGTAGCCAAGCGCCGACAGCGCGCCCAGCTCACTTGGAACAAACCGCCCCTGTTCCACCCATACCCGTCGGCTTGTTGTTACGCCCATGTGCCGCTGCATCACGGCCTGCCCAGGCGCCATGTTTTGGTCCAGCATGGCTTGCAAGGCACGCGCCACGTAGTGGATGATCATGCTACCCCCTGGGCTACCCAAAACATAAGCCAAATGGCCTGTTTGACGATTCCACACCATTAAAGGCGTCATGGAAGAGCGCGGCCGTTTGCCAGCCTGAACGCGATTGGCAATGGGCTGTTGCGTCTTGGGGTCGCGTGGCAAAAAACTGAAATCCGTAAGCTGGTTGTTAAGTAAAAAACCGTCAACCATGAGGCGCGCACCAAAGGCACTTTCGATTGACGAGGTCAGGCTAACCGCCTGGCCTTGCGCATCGACCACGCTGATGTGCGTGGTGCCGTATTCGGGCTGTGCAGTCATGGCCGCGAACCGACGCGTTTCGGCCTGACCGCTTAGCCATTGTGCGGGGTCACCGGCTTCCACACTCTGTGCTGCGGTTGAACCGATAAGACTGGCGCGGTGCCTCAGGTAAGCAGGGTTCAACAAGCTGAGCCAATCACCCGCTGGCGCCGATACAAAGGCGGGGTCTGCCACGTACAACGCCCGGTCAGCAAAGGCCAAACGCGAGGCTTCTAAATAGTGCAGCCACCGCTGTGTCTCGTCCGTTGTCTGCCTGGGTGCCAAAGCGGCAAGCTTTAAGATTTGGGCCACGGCCAGCGTGCCCGAACTGGGCGGGGGCATGCCGCAAATCGTATAGGGCAGACCAAGCTGGCTGGTGTAGTCAAAGCATATGGCGGCGCTGGTGTGGGGCGTGTAGTTGCGTAGGTCATCGGTTTGCAACTGCCCTGGGTTGCTTGCGTGTCCAGTGACCGCCTGCACCATGCGTTGCGCGCGGGCACCCTGGTAAAAAGCAATGCTGCCGCGTTGTGCAATGTCTTTAAAAACCTGGGCCAGTTCGAGGTTCACCAACCGGTGGCCTACTGGCAGCGCGTTGCCATTGGCTAAATAATAAAGCGCTGCAGCTTGGGGGTCTTGGCGCAAGAAGCGATCCTTCTGCAGCAACGCGTGCAGCCGAGGAGAAACCAAAAAACCCTTGGTGGCGAGTTCTATCGCGGGTTCAAACAGCGTGGCCCAAGGCAGGCGCCCATGGCGCCGATGCGCCAGCTCCAGCGCCTTGACCAGACCCGGCACACCCACCGCGCGCCCGCCCACCATGGCCTGAGCAAATGGCATGGGTTGTCCCTGCTGCACAAACAAGTCTTCAGTCACAGTTTGAGGGGCGGTCTCACGACCATCAATGGCGCTCACTTTGGCGCCGTCAAAGTGCAGAATGAATCCACCGCCACCGATACCGCTGGACTGTGGTTCCACCAAGGCCAGCACCCACTGGGTGGCAATGGCGGCATCCATGGCACTGCCACCTTGGCGCAACACGCGTTCCCCGGCGGCCGAGGCCAAAGGGTTCGCGCTAACCACCGCGTACCGCTCAAACTCAGCCTGTGTGGCGGACGTCTGCCATGCGGTACCGGCCTCAGGCTGAATCGTGGCAGGCTGACCCAGCACCGCATACGGCACCCATGCCAACGACCAAAACGGCCACAGCCAAACGAATCGCCATGCGCGCCGGTTGATGGCCATCATGGGGCAATCACGGCACCGTTCCACGCCAACAACGAGCCACTTTGTTCAACTGGGGCTTGGTCAAGTACGCCGAGTAAATGGCGTGCAGCATCGTCGGGGTGGGTGAGTTGCCCCGGCTTAACGGCCGACTGAAATGGCTTAGACAATGGCGTATCCACGGTGCCCGGGTGCAGGGCCACGCAAAGTGCCAAAGGATGCCGGCGGGATACCTCAAGGGCAAATGTTTTGATCAACATATTCAGCGCAGCCTTGGATGCACGGTAGCCATGCCAACCACCCAGTCGGTTGTCTGATATCGACCCCACCTTAGCCGATACCGCAGCAAATACCCCTCGTGTTGCGGTTGGCAGCATAGGGAGCATGTGCTTGGCTATCAGCGCTGGCCCAATGGTGTTCAGTTCAAACCAATGCGCAAGCGCGTCGCCATTGAGCGAGCGATAGGTTTTTTCAGGCTGCAAATGCTGGCCATGCAACACCCCAGTGGCCACCAACGTTAAATCAACGGTGTTTGAAGCGTGTTGTATCTGCTCAGCGGCTTGGGCAATGGAGTCCTCATGTTGCAAATCGAAAGTAAATGGGCTGACTTTGGTGGAATCGAGCACAAGTGCATGACGCGCCCCCGCGTGAATACGCCCACAGCATGGGTCTTCGATGAATGCCCGCAAAAGGGCGGCGCCCAGCCCGCCGCTTGCGCCAAATAGGGCCACTTGGTAACCATCACGCAGGGAATGCATGCTGCGACCGCCGTCTATAGACGCTACGCTACAACCAGCCCAACTGCTGCGGTAGCCACAGGCAGATTGGGGGGAAGGCCAGCAACAGCAGCAAGCGTGCGAGGTCGGCCAGCAGGAATGGGGTCACGCCTTTGAATATGGTCTTCAGTGGCAAGTCTTTGGCCATGCCATGCAGAACAAACACATTGATGCCGATGGGCGGCGTGATCATGCCCAGTTCAATCACCACAATGTTCACCACCCCCCACCAAACCGGGTCGTATCCCAATCCGATGATGATCGGATAAACAAACGGGAGGGTAAGCACCATCGCAGCAATGGTGTCAAAGATTGAACCAAGAATAAGAAAAAACACCATCAACAACGCAATCACCAACCAACCAGGCAACTGCATGCTTTCAATCCAAAGCACAATGGCCTCGGGCAGTCCCGATAGGGTAGCGAAGTAAGAAAAAACCGACGCGCCAATGATGATGACAAAAATTAGGCCGGTGTTGGCGGCGGTGTCGCTGAGCGCCGCCAAAAAGTTATGCTTGCCTAGCCGTTTGCGAAACAAGGCCAAGAAAAACGCCACCGAGGCGCCGACTGAGGCGGCCTCGCTCACCGTAAACACCCCCGAGTAAATGCCCCCAGATACCACCACCGCCAGCAACACCACCGCCCAACTTGAGGCGGCGGTCTCACGCCGTTGTTTCCAACTTGCCTTGGTCTCGGTGGGCGCCAAGTTGGGGTAACGCCGCACCACCCAGGCAATGGCAACAAAGTAAAACAACACCGCGAGCAATCCGGGCACGATCGCTGCCAGGAACAGGGCGATGATGGAATTTTCTGTGAGTATGGCGTACAAAATCATCACCACCGAGGGCGGAATAATCATGCCCAGCGTGCCTCCTGAGGCAATCGCCCCGGCAGCAATCGATTTGGCGTAGCCGCGCGAAAGCATTTGCGGTAATGCAATTTTTGCCATGGTGGCGGTGGTGGCAACCGAGGAGCCACAAATGGCACCAAAGCCAGCACAGGCGGCAATGGTGGCAAACAACAAGCCCCCCTTAAAGTGTCCAACGGCAACATGCGCCAGGCGATACAACTCATCAGACAGTCCGCCCGCATGTGCCAGGTTACCCATGAGCAAGAACATGGCGATAACAGCAAGCCCCTCGGCCGCCATAGCTGCTGAGGGCTCGGTGGCCAGTAGGGTAAGCGCAGGCTCAAAGCCAATGATGAGACCAGTCCCCACCACGCCCACGGCGCCCATGGCAACGCCAACGGGCACGTGCAGCAAAATCATGATGAACATCGCCAACAACCCAACGACCGCGGTTAATACGGGGTCGTCGGTCACGCGATTCGTCCTGTTTCATGAGAGGTTTCTAAGCGCCACGCGCGGCGCGTCCACCGCAGACAGACCAACGCCTGCACAGGCAAACACAGCAACATGATGACGGTGGTTCCCCACCACCACGGCGCCAACATCATGCCAACGGTACCGGTTGAGCGGCCAGCGGTGCCATAGTCGATGGTCATTAAAACAAACTGCCAAGCCAGTACCGTAAAAAAGGCCAGTGTCACCCACGCTGCCAACGATTCAAAACAGGCGTTGGCCTTGGCGCCGAGTAAGGTTCCTAGAACCCGCACCGAAACATTGCTTTGTCGCCACAACCCAGCCGGAAAGCAACTGGCAATGACCACAGGGAACACCAATTCACCGTAATCCGAAAACCCCGCGATTCGAGGAGCCGCTAAGTAACGCGCCGCACCATCGTAAAAAATCAGCATGCCCATGAACCACAGGCCGGCAAAGCCCACCAACGCCAGCCGTTGGGTGGCCTTGTCCAGCCAATCCTGTGCTTCAGGGGAGTCGGCGCTCATGCCCCAAGCAACTCAGCGTATTTCTTTTAGGATCGCAAGCGCCGCATCGTAGACTTTCTGACCGTTCGGCGTCTTGGCGATCCAGTCGCGATGCACCGAATCGGCCGCCTGCGCGTACTGAGCCAGGGTGGCCGCGTTTGGTGTCACGATGTCAATACGACCTTCTTTGCGGACATCGGCTCGAATCTGTTCCCCAAGCGCTGTGTAGGCGGCGCCACCGGCCTTGGCCATTGGCATGC
>RFXW01000034.1 GCA_009921245.1 Candidatus Fonsibacter lacus
GCCAAGGCGTGCGCCCAAGTGGTGAGGTCTTGGTGTGGGGCGCCAAGCAGCGCCACACGCAGGGGCAACGCCGGGCTCACTTACGGCGCGTACTGAATAAACACCTCGTTGGGCTTGATCAGCCCCAAGCTCATACGCGCCTGGGCCTCAATCGACTCCAGCCCCGTTTGCAAATCGCGCACCTCGTTGGCCAACGCTTGGTTGGCCAGTTGGGCTTGGTCATTGTCTTGTTCGAGGGTGATCAATGTGGTGCGAAGTTGCCACACATCAGGCAAGGCTCCGCGACCCAGCCAAAGCTGCGCTTGCAGCACCAGCAACAGCGTCAGCAACCAAGCGGTGGGCCAGTGGCGGCGCAGCATGGTGGACGCCAGTGTCAGGCCTTGAGGTTGTAAAACGCGTCACGCCCAGGGTAGACGGCGGTTTCGCCCAGGTCTTCTTCAATGCGCAGCAGCTGGTTGTACTTGGCCATACGGTCCGAACGCGACATGGAGCCGGTTTTGATTTGCCCGGCGTTGGTGCCCACGGCAATATCGGCAATGGTGTTGTCTTCGGTCTCGCCCGAGCGGTGACTGATGACCGCGGTGTAGCCCGCGCGCTTGGCCATTTCGATCGCCGCAAAGGTCTCCGACAGGGTGCCGATTTGATTGATTTTGATCAGAATCGAGTTGGCAATGTGTTGCTCAATGCCGGTCTTCAGAATGGAGGTGTTGGTCACAAACAAATCGTCACCCACCAGCTGCAGCTTGCTGCCCAGTCGCTCGGTAAGGGTTTTCCAGCCGGCCCAGTCGTTTTCAGCCATGCCGTCTTCGATGCTTAGGATCGGATATTTATCGGCCCAGGTGGCCAGCATGTCGGTCCACTGCGCTGCATCCAGCGTGAGTCCTTCGCCTTTCAGGTGGTAGCGGTCGTTTTGAAAAAACTCGCTCGAAGCGCAGTCCAGGCCCAGCGCAATGTCGCTACCGGCGCTGTAGCCGGCTTGCTCAATGGCTTGCAAAATCAGCTCAATGGCGGCTTCGTGGTTGGCCACGTTGGGGGCAAAGCCACCTTCGTCACCCACGGCCACGCTCATGCCTTTGTCGTGCAAGATTTTTTTCAGGGCATGAAAGGTCTCGGCACCCCAGCGCAAGGCTTCGCGCAAATTGGGGGCCCCCACCGGAATAATCATGAACTCTTGTAAATCAAGGTTGTTGTTGGCATGGGCGCCACCATTGATCACGTTCATCATGGGCACCGGCAATTGCACCGCGTTCATGCCACCAAAATACCGATACAGCGGCAGTCCCGATTCTTCGGCCGCGGCCCGCGCCACAGCCATGCTCACCGCCAAGGTGGCATTGGCACCCAGGCGGCTTTTGTTGTCGGTGCCGTCGAGTTCAATCAGCGTGTGATCAAGAAATGCTTGCTCGGCCGCGTCCAGTCCCATCACAGCCTCGGCGATTTCTTGGTTGACGTGCTCCACCGCGCGCAACACCCCTTTGCCCAGATACCGTTTGGCGTCGCCGTCGCGCAGCTCAATGGCTTCGCGGCTGCCGGTGGAAGCGCCCGATGGCACCGCGGCGCGACCCATCACGCCCGATTCCAGCAGCACGTCGCACTCCACGGTGGGGTTGCCACGGCTGTCCAGCACTTCGCGCCCCACGATATCCACAATTGCACTCATTCGATGTCCCTTAATACAGATGAATCATTGATCAAACGCGTCTTCAAGCCACGGCTGGCGCTTGACCACCGCGTCCACCTCACGCAAGCTGTGCAGCAGCGCGGGCATGTGTTTCAGCGGCACGGCGTTGGGCCCATCGGACAGTGCCTGCGCGGGGTTGGGGTGTGTTTCCATAAACACCCCAGCCACACCCGCAGCCACCGCCGCGCGCGCCAGCACCGGCACCATGCTGCGTTGCCCGCCGCTGCTGGTGCCTTGCGCACCGGGCAGCTGCACGCTGTGGGTGGCGTCAAACACCACCGGGGCCTGGGTCGTGCGCATGATGGCCAAGCTACGCATATCAGACACCAGGTTGTTGTAGCCAAACGAGGCGCCTCGTTCGCAGGCAAAAAAGCGGTCTTCGCTTAAACCCGCCTCGCGCGCGGCGGCGCGCGCTTTGTCGATCACGTGCAGCATGTCCTGAGGCGCCAGGAACTGACCTTTTTTTATGTTGACGGGTTTGCCGCTGCGTGCCACCGCGGCGATGAAATCGGTTTGGCGACACAAAAACGCCGGCGTTTGCAGCATGTCCACCACCGGTGCCACCACCGCCACCTCGGCGTCGGTGTGCACATCGGTGAGTATCGGCACGCCCAACTCGCGTTTGACTTTGGCTAAGATTTCCAGGCCGCGCGTTATACCCGGGCCACGAAAACTTTGGCCACTGGAGCGGTTGGCTTTGTCGTAACTGCTTTTAAAAATCAGTGGCACGCCAAGCTCGGCACACATCTCGCGCAACGCACCCGCGGTGTCCATTTGCAACTGCTCAGACTCCACCACGCATGGCCCAGCAATCAAAAAAAATGGCCGATCCAGTCCGGCTTCGATGCCGCCGATGCGCACCCTGGGCACCGCCCCGGTGCTCATCGCACCACCTCCAGGCTCGGACGCCCGCGCTGGCGGTGTTGGTCCAGCGCCGCTTTAATAAAGGCGTTGAACAGCGGGTGTCCATCCCAGGGGGTGGACTTGAACTCGGGGTGAAACTGCACACCCATAAACCAAGGATGCACGGTGGTGGGGAGTTCAACGATTTCGGTTAGTTGTTCGCGTTGGGTTTGTGCCGAGATCACCAAGCCAGCTTCGCGCAGGGTGTTGAGGTAGTGCACATTGGCCTCGTAGCGATGCCGATGACGCTCGGTGACAACCGAGCCGTAAATGCTGTAGGCCAGCGTGTCGGGCTGCACGTCTGAACTTTGCGCACCCAATCGCATGGTGCCACCCAGGTCAGATTGGGCGTCGCGCCGGTGGGTGCGGCCATCGGCGTCCTGCCATTCGGTGATCAGCGCAATCACCGGCGCCGGGGTTTGGGGGTCGAATTCGGTTGAATTGGCCTCGGTTAAGCCCGCCACATGGCGCGCGAATTCAATGGTGGCAATTTGCATACCCAAGCAAATCCCCAAGTACGGCAGCTTGGTTTCGCGCGCGTGGCGGGCGGCGGCAATTTTGCCTTCAATACCGCGCTGGCCAAAGCCACCGGGTACCAACACCGCGTCGTAGGGGTCGAGTTGGTTGACGTTGTCTGGCGTGAGGGTTTCGGAGTCGATGTAAGTGATGTTGACCCGGCAGTGATTTTTTAAGCCCGCGTGGCGCAGCGCTTCGTTGAGCGATTTGTAGCTGTCCGACAAATCCACGTACTTGCCTACCATGGCAATCGCCACCTCGGCTTGGGGGTGCTCCACCTCTTGCACCAGCGTGTCCCAGCGCTGCAAATTGGCCGGCGGCGTGTGCAGGTGCAGCTTGTCGCAAATCAGGCCATCCAGGCCTTGCTCATGCAACAGCCGTGGCACTTTGTAAATGGTGTCCACATCGGGCATGGAAATCACCCCCCACGGCGCCACGTTGGTGAACATCGAAATCTTTTCGCGCTCTTCTTGTGGAATGCGCCGGTCGGCGCGGCATAACAAGGCGTCGGGCTGAACACCGATTTCGCGCAGTTTTTGCACCGTGTGCTGGGTGGGCTTGGTTTTCAACTCACCCGCTGTTCCAATCCACGGCAGGTAGGTGAGGTGCACAAAGGCGGTATGCGATGGCCCCAACCGCAGGCTTAGCTGGCGCACCGCCTCAAGAAACGGCAGCGATTCAATGTCGCCCACCGTGCCGCCAATTTCCACGATCGCCACATCCACCGCTTCGGGTGTGTCTTCGCCAGCGCCGCGCCGCACAAAGGTTTGAATCTCGTTGGTTACGTGCGGAATCACCTGCACCGTTTTGCCAAGGTAGTCGCCACGGCGCTCTTTTTCAAGCACGGTTTGGTATATCTGCCCGGTGGTGAAGTTGTTGCTCTTGCGCATGCGGGTTTCAATAAACCGCTCGTAGTGCCCCAGGTCAAGATCGGTCTCGGCCCCGTCGTCGGTGACATACACCTCGCCATGCTGAAACGGCGACATGGTGCCCGGATCAACGTTTAAGTAGGGGTCGAGCTTAATAAGGGTAACGCTTAGGCCGCGCGATTCCAGCAGCGCCGCCAGTGACGCCGAGGCGATGCCCTTGCCTAAAGAAGACACCACACCGCCCGTAACAAACACGTATTTGGTCATGACGCTGGCAAACCGTTGGGTTTGCTCCCTGAGGGAAATTCCAATTATAGGCATCGTTGCAATAAGTCATTTGCGGTACATTTCGATGCATGGATGCTTTGCTCAATCAACCTTCCCATGCCGCGCTGCAAGGCAGGCGCGTGGTGCTGGGCCTCACCGGGGGTGTGGCCTGCTACAAAGCCGCGGCCCTGTGCCGGGCGTTGGTCAAGGCCGGGGCCATGGTGCAGGTGGTCATGACCGAAGGCGCCGAGCGTTTTATTACGCCCACCACCATGCAAGCGCTCAGCGGCCAGCCGGTGCACACCTCGCAGTGGGATGCGCGCGTGGCCAATGCCATGCCGCACATTGAGCTCGGCCGTCAATGCGACGTGGTGGTGGTGGCCCCAGCCAGCGCCGATTTCATGGCGCGTTTGGTGCATGGCCGGGCCGACGAGTTGCTTTCGTTGCTGTGCTTGGCGCGCCCACGGGTGCGCGTGCCGCTGTTGTTGGCGCCGGCCATGAACCGCGAAATGTGGCAGCACCCCGCCACCCAGCGCAACCTGCAACAGTTGATGGCCGACGGCGCCACGGTGCTGGGTGTGGGGCACGGCGAGCAGGCCTGCGGCGAATTTGGCGACGGTCGCATGCTTGAACCCGAGCAGCTCTTGCAGGCCATTGGTGCCGCTGTGGCTGCGCCGGTATTGGCCGGTCGGCGGGTGTTGGTTACCGCTGGCCCAACCTACGAGGCGCTGGACCCGGTGCGCGGCATCACCAACCTATCGTCAGGCAAGATGGGTTTTGCGCTGGCGCGCGCCGCGCGTGAGGCCGGTGCTCAGGTGCATTTGGTGGCGGGCCCGGTGGCCGAGCCCACCCCCTGGGGCGTGACGCGCGTGGACGTGCGCAGCGCGCAAGACATGCACGCGGCGGTACAACACTTGCTGCCGCAGACCGAGCTGTTTTTGGCTTGCGCGGCCGTGGCCGATTGGCGACCGGCCGAGCAACACCCGAGCAAAATCAAAAAAACCGGGCAACAAGCGGCCCCCGCTGTGGGCTTGATTCCCAACCCCGACATCTTGGCCGAAGCCGCAGCCACCGAGGCAGCACGCACAGGGCGCCTGTTTTGCGTTGGCTTTGCCGCCGAGAGCGAGCACTTACAAGCGCACGCAACCGCCAAGCGCGAACGCAAAAATGTGCCGCTGTTGGTGGGCAACATCGGGCCAAGCACCTTTGGCGCGGACGACAACGCGCTGCTTTTGGTGGATGCCCAAGGCTGCGTCGAATGGCCGCGCGCCCCCAAGATTGATTTGGCGCGGCGTCTTATCGGGCATGTGGCCAAGCAAATGCAAAACGTAGAGTGGGCGGGTACATGAGACGACGTCGCTTGGTGTGCGCAGGTGCAGCCATGGTGGGGGTAGGCGCCGCTTTGGCGGCAACGCCCAAAGTGCAAGCCGTGGCCCGGCAAGTGGCCGACTTTGTAGGCGGCCCACCCGCGCCCGACATGCCCCTGCGCCAACTCGGCCCACGCAGTTGGATGGTGTACACCCCCGACGGCTTTCCGACCGAAGCCAACCGCGGCAACATGGCCAACGTGACCTTTGTGGTAACCCGCGCCGGGGTGGTGGTGCTGGATTCGGGGGCGTCCCTGCAAATCGGCGAAATGGCGCTGCGGCGCATACGCACCGTAACCGATCAACCGGTGGTGGCGGTGTTCAACAGCCACTACCACGGTGACCACTGGCTGGGCAATCACGCCATGGTTAAACACTTTGGCGCCGACTTACCCATTTATGCCTTGCAAGACACCATAGAAAAAGTGCGTCAGCAAGAGGGCAGCCGCTGGCAGGGCATGATGCTGCGCTGGACCAACCAAAGCACCTTGGGCACCGAGGTGGTTGCGCCCAACCGCGTGGTGCAGCCCGGGCAGCGGCTGCAGATTGGCGGCATCACCTTTGTGATGCACCACTACGGTGTGGCGCATACACCGTCTGACTTGTGCGTGCAGGTGGTAGATGAAGGCCTGACCCATGTTGGCGACATCGCCATGGCTAACCGTATCGCCAACATGGACGAGGGCTCGTACCCCGGCACGTTTGATACCTATGCCAAGTTACAAGCCGCCACCGGGCCGCAGCGTTGGGTGCCCGGACACGGCTTGGCCAGTACCGGTTTACTGGCGCGCTATGAAACCTTTTTGCAGGGTATTTGGCAGCCCTGCCTGCAGGCTGTAGAGCAAAGTCAATCCATGGCGCAAGCGCGTGCGCTGGTGCTGGCCGACCCGCGCGTGGCACCCCACGCCAAGACCATGCAAGGTTTTGCCAACAACATCGGCAAGTACATCAGTTTGGCCTATCTTGAAGCCGAGAAGCTGGCCTTTTAAGCGCCCTTGGTTGACCTATGGCCGCAGCGTGGCGCGCGCGTGGTGGTGGGCCGTTGGGTTGGCGTGCGCGCCGCTGTCGCTGTGGGCGCAAGCACCGGTCACGCCGTGGGTGAATTGCACCAATCAGGTGGTGGCCAAGCCAAGCCAAGCGTTTGTCGTTGCGGCGGTGGGCGACCTCACCCTGTCAGGCCGCGCCGCGGGCAACACCGGGGTGATGCAGGCATTCGCCCCCGTGCTGCGCGGGGCCGATTTGGCATTGGCCAATCTCGAAGGCGCCATCACCGAGCGTGAGGAATCGCTCAAACCATTTATTCCTGGCCGGTCGTACCCTTTTCGTTTTCCGGCAGGCGCCGCGGCGCAGCTGGCTGGGTTGGGCTTTGATGTCTTGAGTGTGGCCAACAACCACAGCAACGACTATGGCCCCGAAGGCATGAGCGACACCATGGTGTCCCTGGCGCAGGCGGGTGTTGTCGCCACTGGGTTGGCTGGCGAATTTGCCCTTGGCCAGTGGGCCGGCAGGCGGGTGGCGGTGCTGGCGTTTAGCCCGTATGGCCGGCACAACAACCTTACGCAACTTACCCAAGCCGCAGCCCTGGTGCGCAAGGCCAAGCAACAGGCTGATTTGGTGGTGGTCACTTTTCACGGCGGCGCCGAGGGCGACGCCGGTGCCGTGCTAAGCGGCGCGGCCGAGATGTACGTTGGCGAAGACCGTGGCAACCCACGCGCCTTTGCGCACGCGGTGGTTGCCGCAGGTGCCGACTTGGTGTTGGGCCATGGCCCCCATGTGTTGCGCCCACTGGAATGTGTGCAGGGCAAACTGGTGGCGTACTCCTTGGGCAACTTTGTCTCGGCCGGCGGCCTTAGTGTGCGCAATTTGGCCAACGTGAGCGCCTTGCTGGAAGTGGCGTTGCACCCGCAAACCGGCGACATGCAGGCGCTGCGTTTGTGGCCAGCTACTTTTAACGCACGCCGATTGCCGGTGCCCGACCCCAGCGGCCGGGCGGTATGGTTGGTGAACTGGTTGGGCAGTCAATCCGGACAGCAAGCGGTGGGTTGGCGCCCGTTGTGGCTGCCTGGCTTTGAGGCGCGCGCGCCCAACTTTGCCCGCTGGCTGGCGACCACGCAGTTGGCTCGGTGTGTGCAGGCGTCAACGCCAGCGGTCGAGTGCCCCAGGTAGTGCTAGAATCTGCGCCTCGCGCGGCTGTAGCTCAGTTGGATAGAGTACTTGGCTACGAACCAAGGGGTCGTGGGTTCGAATCCTGCCAGCCGCGCCAATCCACTGCTTAAAAATCAACGGGTCATACGCTCACGCGTGTGGTCCGTTTTTTCTTTGCGTAAGCTGTTTTTGCCGCCAGGCGGGGCGTTGCGCAACGTGGTTCAGTTGGGCACAGCCACCCAAACCGTGCCGTCTTTGATTTGAATCGGGTAGGTGGCCACCGCCTCGGTGGCTGGGGCCTCGGTGGCGGCGCCGGTGCGCAAGCAAAACCGTCCTTGGTGAAACGGGCACTCCACGTCGTCACCTTCTATAAAGCCGTCGCTCAGTCGGGCGTTGCCGTGGCTGCATAAGTCGGCCAAAGCAAACACCTCGTCGCCGCGGCGGACCACGCACAAGGCGTGCCCGGCTGCCTCGGCCGGCATGGGGGTGTCGTCAAAAAAATCGTCTACGGCGCCGATGGCGTGCCATTGCTCGGTCATGGGCGGGTTACACCGGGTAAATAATTGAATTGGGCACCATTTCGCTATCGTACACGCACAAGCGGCTGGCAAAACGCCAGCCATCGGCGGTGCGTTGCAGCGTATCCAAACTGCGGCCCACATTGAACACGGTGCTGAGCTGGTCACGCTTGGTACGAAACACCGCGTAGCTGGCCTCGCAGCGCCAGGTGTCGGCCTCACGCTCGCGTATCACCGGCGCACCAATGACATGGCGTTGGTAGTACGGGTCGTGGAACAAGGTTTCTTTAATGCCGTACACACGGTCCAGCAGCATGCCCTTGCTGGTGAGCATGATGGTGGCCAACGGCAGGCCACGGTCGTGGTTGTCGCGTGGCTGCACCAAGTAGCGGCAGTCGTCGGTAAAAAAATCGGGCCAGTGGTCAAAGTCGCCACGGTCCAGCGTGAGGCCGTAGTCGGCGTACAGCTGTTGAACGGCAATGTAATCTTGAACGTTAAGCTCGGCTGTCATGGGCGCTCCATGACTTGCCGCCAATAGGCGTACATCGCGCGAATGCAGGCTTCGCTCACCATGTGATCGGTCTCGGCCGTGTCGCGGCCACCCATTTCCACCAGTGCCCGGTGACGTGGCTTTTGTTCAAAGCCTTGTTGCGAAAATTCAATCACTTCACCGTCGTCGGCCGATACAAAGCCAGCCGGACCAAACAAATTGCTTTGCCGCAAGCGACGCTCGGTCATTTCGGGGGTGTCGTCGGCAAAACCAAAGTGCGTCCAAATAAAGTCAAACGCGTCGTGCCCATCGGGTTGAATGTGCCGGGTGGAGACGCTATTGACTTGCTGCTGAATCACCAAACTCGGAAACAGTGTGGTCATCACGGCGGTTGGCCCACCCCACCAAGGCTCGGGCACGATATCTAAAAAACTCGCGTCGTGCAGCGTCATGCTTTGCTTAAAGCTGCTTACCTGCGCTACCTCGCCGGCTTTACCGGCGTTGCCTCGGGTAGAAATCATGGCGGCGTGCCGGCCGTGCGCGTCCATACGCAGCTCGGCCTTGTTGTCGGCGCGCCAAAGGCCAAACGTAACAAACCATGTGTGCAACAAGCCAGGGTGGTACGGGTCTTTGATGTTTTCTTGCATCAGCTTCCAGTTGCCCGGAATACGCTGCCGGTTGTAGCCAAGCAAGGTAAGTTGCCGACCATTGAACACCCGGTCAAAGTAGCCCAAGATGGTTGGGCCCATGTAGTCCTCTAGGCTTGGCATATCGTGGTCAAAGGTGGCAAACACCACGCCACCACGGCACGCCACCCGCAGCTTGTTAAGGCTGTGGTCGGCCAACGCAAAGTCGGCCGGCATACCGCCGTTGACCTTGCCGTCTTGACGCACGCCGCGGCGCATGGGCACGCCTTGCAGGTCGCCCTTGAGGGTGTAGCTCCATTGGTGGTAGGGACACACAAACTCTTTGATGTGACCATGGCGTTCGCGGCAAAACTGCATGCCGCGGTGGGCACAAACGTTTTCAACCACGTGCAGGGTTTGGTCGTGGTCGCGTACCAACACCACCGAACGTTCGCCAATTTTGGTGCGCTTGAAGTCGCCTGGGTTGGGCACCTCGGCTTCCAGCCCAACGTAGCACCAATGGTTTTCGTAAAAAAAGCGCTGCATTTCTTTGGCGTGCAGCGTGGCGTCGGTGTACACCGCAAAGGGGATACGGCTGGTATCGCCAGCCTCCCAATTCAAAGAAGGGGTAGGAGCATTCATCGGTAGAGCATAGCAAATGCGCTGTCGCGCTGTCATCGGGGCAAACCGCCGGTCGGTGCTATAACGCGGTCAACCATTTTTTTAGGAGACAGGCGTGACGCAATTGGCATTGGTTTTTGGGGGTTCGCGCGGCATTGGCGCGGCGTGTGTGCAAACGCTGGCGCGCGAGGGCTATAGCGTGGCCCACACCTACGCCACACAAGCCAATGCAGATTTGCCTGGGCGGGCGTACCGGGTCGATATCACCCGCGCCGATGAGGTGGCGGCGGTGTTTGAGCAGGCGGCGCAAGACGCGGGTCAAGCGCCTTCGTTGGTGGTGGCCAACGCCGGTATCAACGTGCCGCCCGGGCCCATGGCGCAGTTTGATCCGGCGGCGTTTGAGCGCTTGCTGCAGGTGAACGTGATAGGCGCGTTTCACGTGCTGCAACACGCCGCCCGTGCAGTGGCGGACGGTGGCGCCATTGTGGCCATCACCACATCGCTGGTGCGCCACGCCGCACCGGGGTTGGGGCCGTACAGCGCCACCAAGGCGGCGGTGGAGTGCATGGTGCGCAGCATGTCCAAAGAGTTGGCGCCGCGCCAAGTGCGTGTTAACGCTGTGGCGCCCGGGCCGGTGGACACCGATTTGTTCCGTGCCGGCAAAGACGACGCAGCGATTGCCCGCAGCGCCGCCATGAGCCCACTGAACCGGGTGGGCGAGCCACAGGAGGTGGCCGAGGTGGTGGCGTTTTTGGCCTCGGCCCGGGCCTCGTGGGTGTTGGGGCAGGTGGTGCAGCCCAACGGCGGGCTGATTTAGCCGCGGCTGGCCGCCGAACCAGCGGCCGGGTAGGCGCAACGAAAGCCAATGTACACCGCATAAAAATCGGCTGGCTTGTACGCCACCACGTTGGCTTGCATTTGATACGGTGGGTACCACCACGAGCCACCCATGGTGCGGCGCGTATCGCCCTGGGCGTCGCTTACCCATTCCCACACGTTGGCGCCCATGTCGTACAAACCATTCACACCGACGCGGGTGGCGCCCGCCGGGGCCGATTGCGGCCATGGGTCGGGGTGGCTGGTGTTGGCCCCGCGTGGGTCGTTGCCGGTGGGGTAGGGGTAGCGCTGCCCGGTCGTGAAACCGTTGGTTGGTGTGGCACGTTGTTCTAAGTAGGCTGCGTCTTGCCACTGTTGGGCGGTGGGCAGCGCGCCGCCGGCCCATGCACAGTAACGCGTTGCTTCGGCGTGCGTGACATGCACCGCAGGCAAGCGCGGGTCGGCGCGGGTCTCGCCATGCGGCGCACGCCAAGTCCAGCCGGGGCGACGTTGCCAGCCTGCCGCGAATTCAAAGCCGCCCCCTTCGCGCTCGGCTTGGGTAACCAGCCCTGTGGCCTGCACAAACTGCGCGAACTGTGCAATCGTGACCTCGGTTTGATCCATGGCGCCATCGCGCAAAGGCACCGGCGTGGACCACGCCCAACCCACATGGCCCAGCCAACCCAGCATCAGCGTCAGTTTGAAGTAGCGCAGCCGAATGGGTGGTGTGGTTGTTGCCATGTCAAAGGGTGGGCCGCGTTTGCAAGGGGGGTTAGGCGCAGCGCCCGCCGTCCACTTCTAGGCACACCCCGCTGATAAATGCCGCCTCGTCGCTGGCCAAATACAGCGTGGCATTGGCCACGTCTTCGGGCGACGAAAAGCGACCCAAAGGAATCGTGCTGCGAAACTTATCCAAACGCTCCGGCGTCAGTTCGCCGCCGGCAAAGGCGGTGCCCAAGCCAGTGTAGGGGTTCATGACGGGGTTAACGCAGTTCACGCGGATGTTGTCTGCACCCAGTTCGGCCGCCAGCGACTTGCTCACAATAATCACCGCGCCCTTGCTGCCGTTGTACCACGTCAGGCCAGGGCGGGGACGCACGCCAGCGGTGGACGCGATATTAATAAAGCAGCCACCACCTTGTTTGCGAAACACCGGCACCGCATGCTTGGTGCTCAGAAAAATACTCTTTACATTGATCGCGTAGACCTTGTCAAAATCCTCTTCGGTGGTCTCAATGGCGGGTTGGTTGACGTGGGTCCAACCGGCGTTGTTCACCATCACATCCAGTCGGCCATGGGTTTGCTGGGCGTGGGCCACCAACGCCGCCATATCGGCGTCCACCGTGACGTTGGCGGCACAAAAACTGGCTGTGCCACCTTGAGCGGCAATCGCCTTGGCCACGGCCTCGCCGGCGTCGGCACGCACGTCGGAGACCACCACCTTGGCACCTTCTTGCGCCATGCGGTGGGCAATGCCTTCACCAATACCACCACCGGAGCCTGTGATCACCACCACTTTGTCTTTGACGCGCATCGCCTTGTCTCCTTTGCTTCAGTTGTGGCGAATCGCCACGGTTTTAAGTTGGGTAAAGCCCAGCAGCGCCTCAAAGCCTTTTTCTCTGCCGTGGCCACTGGCACCGATGCCGCCAAACGGCAGCTCCACCCCGCCGCCGGCGCCGTAGTTGTTAATAAACACTTGGCCGCAACGCAGTCGCTTGGCCAATCGAAATTGGCGCGCGCCGTCGTTGGTCCACACCCCAGCAACCAAGCCAAAGGCGGTGGCGTTGGCCAGTTGCACGGCGTCGTCTTCGGTGTCAAAGGGCATGGCCGCAAGCACCGGGCCAAACACTTCTTCTTGCGCAATGCGGTGCTGCACAGGCACATCGCGCAGCAGCACCGGCGCATGGTAAAAGCCCGAACGCGGCGCATGATCCACCACGCGGCCTTGCGCCGCGATGGCAATGCCGTCGGCCTGCGCCTCGGCCAACATGTCTTGCACGCGTTGCAATTGGCTGGCCCGAATCAGCGGGCCTAAATCCAAATCGTCGGCGGCGGGGCCGGCACGCAGCGCGCCAAATGCCTCGGCCAAGCGATCCAACAGTTGGGGGTACACGCCACGCTGCACCAGCAAACGCGAGCCGGCGGAGCACGTTTGCCCGCTGTTTTGCACAATGGCGTTGACGATCACCGGCACCGCCGCGTCCAGGTCGGCGTCGTCAAACACCACCTGCGGGCTCTTGCCGCCCAGCTCCAGCGTCACCGGGCAGTGGCGCTCCGCGCCAAGCTGCTGCACCAACGTGCCCACGCGCGGGCTGCCGGTGAAGCTGATGTGGTCAATGTCGGGGTGGCGCACCAAGGCGTCACCGGCCTCGTGGCCGTAACCCGTTACCAAGTTCACACTACCGGCAGGAAAACCAACCTCTGCCATCAGCTCGGCCACACGCAGCAACGACAAACACGCGTCTTCTGCGGGCTTGACCACGCACACGTTGCCGGCAGCCAGTGCCCCACCCACGCTGCGCCCAAAAATTTGCATGGGGTAATTCCACGGCACCACGTGACCGGTCACGCCATGCGGCTCGCGCCACGTAAGCACGCTGTAGCCGTTTTGGTAGGGAATGGTTTCGCCGTGCAGCTTGTCGCAGGCACCGGCGTAAAACTCAAAGTACCGGGCCAAAGCCAGGGCGTCGGCACGCGCTTGCTTGGTGGGCTTGCCGCAGTCGCGCTGCTCCAGCTCGGCCAACTCATTGGCGCACGCCAGCACCCGCTGCGACAGCGCCATAAGCAAACGGCCGCGGCTGGCCGCATCAATGGCTTGCCACGGCCCTTGGTAGCACGCGCGCGCAGCCTGCACCGCAAGGTCAATGTCTTGGGCATTGCCACGCGCCAAGGTGGCAAACACCTCGCCGGTGGATGGGTCAAGCACGTCAAGTGTCGCGCCCGAAGCCGACGCCTGTCGCTGGTGATTAATAAAGTGAAGTTGATGTTGCATGGCGGCAGTGAGTGTAAGGGGGTGACGATGTAGACTGCAAGCCATGACGCAACCAGCCATTGATCAACTTTTGCAACGCCTAGACGGCAAGCGCGATGAATTGGTTGCGCTGACCCAGGCGCTGATTCAAGTCCCCACCATCAACCCACCAGGTGACGCTTACGAAGCCTGCGCGCGGCTTATGGGCGAGCGCTTGCGCGCGCGTGGTTTTGCCGTGGAATACGTGCGTGCGGTGGGCGCCCCCGGCGACAGCGACGCTTACCCCCGCGTGAACGTGGTGGCCCGGCGCGAGGGCAGCGCGGGTGGGCCGTGTGTACACTTTAATGGCCACATCGATGTGGTTGAAGTGGGCAGTGGTTGGACCTTTGACCCCTTTGCCGGCACCGTCCACGATGGCAAGGTGTATGGCCGCGGCAGTTGCGACATGAAAGGTGGCATTGCCGCCAGCATGATTGCCTGCGAGGCGTTGTTGGAGTCGGGTGTTGATCTGCCCGGGGCAATTGAAATCAGCGGCACGGTGGACGAAGAAAGCGGTGGCTTCAGCGGCGTGGGCTACCTTGCGCAGCGCGGCCACTTCAGCGCGCCACGGGTGCAGCACGTCATCATTCCCGAGCCACTGGGCGTGGACCGCGTGTGCTTGGGACACCGGGGCGTGTGGTGGGGCGAGGTGGAAACCTTTGGCCGCATCGCCCACGGCTCCATGCCGTTTTTGGGCGACAGCGCGGTGTCACACATGGCGGCGTTTTTGCATTTGCTCGAAACCGATTTGCAGCCACGCTTGCAACAACGGCACACCGCTGAGCCGGTGCAACCCGAAGGGGCGCGGGTTAGCACGTTAAACATCAACAGCGTGCACGGCGGCCACCCCGAGCAGCGTTACGCCAGCAACGCCGCGGGCGAACCGGTGGGCGATTTGCCGGCACCGGTGGTGGCCCACAGTTGTCGCGCGGTGCTTGACCGTCGCTTCATTGCCGAAGAAAACCTCAACGCGGTCAAGCAAGAAATCGTGACCATGCTGGACGAACTGGTTCGCGTGCGGCCCGGTTTTCGCTACGCGGTGCGCGACATCATGAGCTTTGTGCCCACCGCCACCCCGGCCGATGCACCAGTGGTGCAGGCCACCGCGCGCGCCATTGCGCGGGTGTTGGGGCGTGAGCCAAGTTTTATTGCCAGCCCGGGCACCTACGACCAAAAACACATTGTGCGCACCGGCAAGCTGCGTGATTGCATTGCCTATGGCCCCGGTATTTTGGATTTGGCGCACCAGCCCGATGAATACGTGGGCGTGGCTGAACTGGTGGATTCAGCCAAAGTCATGGCGTTGGCGGTGCTCCACCTCATGGGTGTGGCAACGCTGCCCGAGCGCACCGCGCCGGCCCACTAAACCCATTCCCCCCGTTTGCAAGCGCATCTGTGGCTGCGCGCCGGTCGCGCACGCGCGCGGGACGACTGCCCAGTCAATAAAAGAGTTAAAAGGAGTTACAATTAGAGTATTTAGTAACTACGAAATAATATTAAATGAATACTAAAAGCAAAACCGCCCCCGGCACCTACGACGTTGCCATGGTCGGTGCCGGCATGGGTAGCTTAACCGCAGCCGCCCTGCTGGCAAGGGCCGGGCACCGCGTGTTGGTGTGTGAGCAGTACAGCAAGCCCGGTGGTTTCTGCCACCATTGGGACAGCACCGTGCAGCACCAGGGCAAAACCCTGCACTTTCGATTCGATGCCGGGGTACACGACTTCTCGGGCATACAACAAGGCGGCTGTGTGCACGACGTCACGCGACATTTGGGCTTGCAATCTCAGTTGCAGTGGATGGCGTTGGCGCATGCGCAGCATCGCCAGGGGTTGTTGAGTCCCGTGCCGCGTGGCTGGACGCCATGGGTGCAGTCGCTGCTGCAGCAATACCCCGCCGATGGCCCAGGCATTCGCGCCGCGTGCGAGGTGTTGCGTCAGGTGCTGGTAAATTGGCGCAAGGTCTTGGCATGGGCGAGGGCATGGCTGATAGACTCAAAAGAGATGTCTATGGACTTGGCATTGCTGCATCCACGTTAGCTCCGACAGCCGCTCCAAGACCGCGTGGCAAGTCAAACAAGGCTCTTGTTCTTGAAGCCCAGAAAGATAAGGTTAAGTCTCCAGTCGCCAAGCAGAAGCTTTACAAGCGATGCGACTCCATCGCGGCCGAGCGGACGCATATAGGTGCGTTTCATCAGCGCCTCGACAGCTCCGGCGCAGTCGTCGAACTCCTGGCGCGTAAACAGTTGTCGGCGATCCAGTTCAGATGGCAACTGGCCGTTCACTGCCGACACATTTGGGAACGCAACCGCGTAGTCAATGGTTGCCTGGTCCAGCGACGGGTGCATCGCTCGAAGCTGCTCCCGTAGTTCGTAGCTGTTCTCTCGAGCCTGTGCTACCGGCTGCGGCTTCATTGGTTCGTTATTCGAGTACCACTTGCCATCCCTGATTTCGGGGCGGGCATGCCCTTTAACTTCGATGACCGCAAGCCCGCGTGACTCGTGAGCTATCACAACATCGATTTCTCGACCTTGCGAAGCACTGGTCAGTCTGACGGACGGCATCACATACCAACCATCGGGCAACCGATCTCGGAGTGTTCTAACGACGAACTTTTCTTCGTCGTTCTTGAGGTTGTCGAAAGAAAAATCGTGCGGCACCAGAATTCCCATGCGCTCCGTTCCCTTTCTGCTCGTTCCCGTAGGTGCTCTCCCCCGGACCATAACCCGCTTGCGCGCCTCTGCTTTCACCACCACCCAGGAGGACTTCTCGTGTTCCACCTGTCCGCTCTCTCCCCAAGTCGGGCTCCGATCAGCTGTGAAAAGGAGTGGTTAAATGACGGGGATGGCCGACACCTCCCGCACCAATGACTGAGCACCTCCAGAGGAGGTTCGCGCGTGGATGAGTCTGCTTGGAAGAACCTCCGGGAGCTTGCCAAGGAGTCAAATCAAAGCATTTCTGGTGTTTTGACGGAAGCGATCGAGGATT
>RFXW01000035.1 GCA_009921245.1 Candidatus Fonsibacter lacus
CCAAAGCGTCGTGTACAAATTGGCCGCAGCGGTGCAGGCGGCTAAGCAGCGCCCACACCAGCACCCACCCAAAAAGCAACAGGGCGGCGGCACCCGCGCCAGCGCCCAGTGCCCCAGCAATCGCCAGCGGCGGCAAAAACCACAGCCAGCACAACACGTAGCGCCACAGCGCGCGTGCCGTGCTGGGCGGGGTGCCGGTGCGTGCATCGATCACGCGGATGTGCCAGGTTTTCATGGGCAGGGTTTGGCCGGTGCGGCGCCACTGCCACGCAAAATACCAACCCAACACCGTAAAAACCAAGGCCTGCTGCCAGGCTCGGTTGTCCAATCCGCTGCGGGTTTGGGTAAGGGTGCTAAACAAATAATCGGCGATAAACACCACCCCAAACAGCAGCATGCCCTCGTACAGCCAGCACGCCATGCGGCGCCATAAGCCAGGCGCTTGAGGTACTTGAGGCGGCACCGATTCCGTCATGCCAGGTATTGTCGCACCGCTGCGCCGGCGGGCTGCCTTAAACGTGTCATAATTCCCGCTTGTCCAAACCGGAAAACGGGTCTGGGCCGAGCGTCTACCTTGGCGCCCATGGCTGCAGATCTTAAGTCCCAAAGCGGTTCCACAAGAAGCTGGCAGAGGGGCACCCTCGGTTTTTCGTCAGAGAAAAATTTCGGAAGGTTGTCATGGATATCAACAACGAACAAACGCACGCCGTGGCGCGTGCCGAATCGGCAGCGAATGCCCCCGAGCTCATGGGTGCAGAGGTGCTGGTTAAAGCGCTTCAAGCCGAAGGCGTGAAATACGTGTGGGGCTACCCCGGCGGGGCCGTGCTGCACATTTACGACGCCATTTATCGGCAAAACGATTTCGACCATATCTTGGTGCGGCACGAGCAAGCGGCGGTGCACGCCGCCGATGGCTACGCCCGCGCCACCGGCGATGTGGGTGTGGCACTGGTCACCTCCGGTCCAGGCGTGACCAACGCGGTGACCGGCATTGCCACGGCGTACATGGACAGCATCCCCATGGTGATCATCACCGGGCAGGTGCCAACCGCGGCCATTGGCCTCGATGCCTTTCAAGAATGTGACACGGTGGGGATTACACGCCCCATCGTGAAACACAACTTCTTGATCAAAGACGCCCACGACGTTGCCGAGACAATGAAAAAGGCGTTTCACATTGCACGCACGGGTCGCCCCGGCCCGGTGGTGGTGGATATTCCTAAAGATGTGTCGTTTAACCGCGTGCCCTACACCGGCTATCCAGCCGATGTTGCCATGCGCTCGTACAACCCGGTGCGCAAAGGCCACACCGGACAAATTCGGCGCGCCGCCCAGCTGCTGCTTGCGGCCAAGCGGCCCTACATTTACACCGGCGGCGGCGTGATCATGGGTGAGGCGGTGGCGGAGTTGCGCGAGCTCGCCGATTTGCTCAATTACCCCGTTACCAACACCCTGATGGGCTTGGGTGCGTTTCCTGCCAGCGATCGGCGTTTTTTGGGCATGCTTGGCATGCACGGCACCATAGAAGCCAACAACGCCATGCAAAACTGCGATGTGTTGCTGGCCGTGGGTGCGCGCTTTGACGACCGTGTGATTGGCAACCCCAAGCACTTTGCGCAAAACGCTCGCAAGATCGTGCATATTGATATTGACCCATCGAGCATTTCAAAACGGGTCAAAGTTGATGTGCCCATTGTGGGTGAAGTAAAAGACGTGCTGCGCGCGCTGATCGACGCCATTAAAGACACCGAGCAGCGCATGCCCGAGGCCGACCTTAAGGCGTGGTGGGACACGATTGAGGGTTGGCGTGGGAAAAACTGCTTGGCCTACGACCGCAGCAACAGCGATGTGATCAAGCCTCAAATGGTGGTAGAGACGCTGTGGGAGATGACCCGCAACGACGACGTGTACATCACCTCAGACGTGGGGCAGCATCAAATGTGGGCTGCCCAGTACTACCGCTTCGATCAACCGCGGCGTTGGATCAACAGCGGTGGCCTGGGCACCATGGGCGTTGGCATTCCGTATGCCATGGGCATCAAACTGGCCAAACCCGACAGCGATGTGTTTTGCATCACCGGCGAAGGTTCGGTGCAAATGTGTATTCAAGAGCTATCCACCTGTTTGCAGTACAACACGCCGATCAAGGTGTTGTCGCTGAACAATCGGTACTTGGGTATGGTGCGCCAGTGGCAGCAGATTGAATATTCGGGGCGCTACAGCCAAAGCTACATGGACGCCTTGCCCGACTTCGTCAAGCTGGCCGAGTCGTATGGCCATGTGGGCTTGTTGGTTGATAAACCACAAGATGTTGAGCCTGCGTTGCGTGAGGCCCGGCGCCTTAAAGACCGAACGGTGTTTGTTGACTTTCGCACCGACCCAGAGGAAAACGTATTTCCCATGGTGCAAGCGGGCAAGGGCATCACCGAAATGTTGCTGGGCTCAGAGGACTTATAACGCAGCCGCTGCTGTATTTGACGAATCTATTGACCACCAAGCCCGGCAATTACCGTTGCCGGGGGAGGGTGGCGAAAAGAGGAATCCATGAAACACATCATTGCCGTTTTGGTTGAGAACGAACCCGGGGCCTTGTCTCGAATCGTTGGATTGTTTTCTGCCAGGGGATACAACATCGAGTCGCTGTCAGTGGCCCCCACCGAAGATGCCAGCCTGTCGCGTATGACCATTCAAACCTCGGGCTCAGACGACGTGATTGAACAAATCACCAAGCACCTGAACCGGCTTATCGAAGTGGTGAAAGTGGTTGACCTAACCGAGGGCGCCTACATTGAGCGCGAAATGATGCTCATTAAGGTGCGCGCGGTGGGTAAAGAACGCGAAGAAATCAAACGCACGGTGGATATTTTTAGAGGCCGTGTGATTGACGTCACCGACCGCAGCTACACCATTGAGCTCACCGGAGACGAAGCCAAAAACGACGCCTTTATAGGCGCCATTGATCGGGGCGCCATATTAGAGACGGTGCGTACCGGCGCCTGCGGTATTGGTCGAGGTGAAAGAATTTTGCGCCTGTAGCGCGAGCCAACCGGGGCGACGTGCTCCAACTAACTCAAGGAAAATCGTGATGAAAGTTTTTTACGACAAAGACTGCGACCTCAGCGTCATCAAGGGCAAAACGGTGGCCGTGATCGGTTATGGCAGCCAAGGTCATGCGCACGCACAGAACCTGCACGAAAGCGGCGTGAAAGTGCTGGTGGGTTTGCGCAAAGGTGGTGCGTCGTGGCCCAAGGCCGAGGCCGCTGGGCTGGAGGTGCGCGAGGTGGGCGAAGCGGTCAACGCAAGATGTGGAGCCCAACATTAAAAAAGGCGCCTCATTAACGTTTGCCCATGGCTTTAACGTGCACTATGGCTGCGTGGTGCCGCGTGCCGACCTGGACGTGTGGATGGTTGCGCCCAAAGCCCCTGGGCATACCGTGCGCAGCACCTACAGCCAAGGTGGTGGTGTGCCGCATTTGGTGGCGGTGTACCAAGACGTTTCGGGCCGCGCGCGCGATATTGCCTTGGCATACGCCAGCGCCAACGGCGGTGGCAAGGCCGGCATCATTGAAACCACCTTCCGCGAAGAAACCGAAACCGATCTGTTCGGCGAACAAACCGTGCTGTGTGGCGGCACGGTTGAGCTGATCAAAGCTGGCTTTGATACCTTGGTGGAGGCAGGTTACGCCCCCGAAATGGCGTACTTTGAATGCTTGCACGAGCTCAAGCTCATCGTCGACCTGATTTACGAGGGCGGCATTGGCAACATGAACTACTCCATCTCCAACAACGCCGAATACGGCGAGTACGTAACCGGCCCGCGCATGGTGACGGAGCAAACGCGTCAAGCCATGCGAGACGTGCTCAAGGATATTCAAACCGGCGAATACGCCAAGAGCTTTATTCTTGAAAACAAAGCCGGCGCGCCCACGCTTATTTCGCGTCGCCGCCTGACCGCCGAACACCCCATTGAAGTGGTGGGCGAGAAGCTGCGCGGCATGATGCCGTGGATCGCCAAAAACAAACTGGTGGACCGCAGCCGCAACTGATGATGCCGTCGCGCGAGTCAACCGATGCCAACCGCGCCGACCCGTCGGCGCGGGCGGCTGCGCCCATTCCGTTGCGGCGCAAAGGCATTTATGTGTTGCCCAACCTGATCACCCTGGGGGCCTTGTTTGGGGGCTTTTACGCGGTGGTCATGTCCATGAATGGGCGCTTTGATTTGGCGGCGGCGGGTATTTTTGTGGCGTTGGTGCTTGATGGTCTCGATGGGCGCGTGGCACGCATGACGCGTACCCAAAGCGCCTTTGGCGAGCAGATGGACTCGCTCTCAGACATGGTGTCTTTTGGGGCCGCCCCTGCGCTGGTGGCCTACGAATGGGGCCTGCGTGGTTTGGGCCGGTGGGGCTGGATTGCGGCCTTTGTATACGTGTCATGCGCGGCGCTGCGGTTGGCGCGCTTTAATGTGAATGTGTCGGTGGTGGATCGCCGTTACTTTCAAGGTCTGCCGTCGCCAGCGGCCGCAGCCTTGGTGGCGGGCTTTTTGTGGCTGGCCCACGAGTTGGATGTGCAGCCCGCCGCAGCGGCGTGGTGGTTGTTTGGTCTTACCCTATACGCGGGTTTAACCATGGCAACCAATGTGCCGTTTTACAGCTTTAAAGATTTCGAATTCAAGCGCAGTGTGCCGTTTGCCGTGATCGTGTTGCTGGCCTTGGCCATTGCCGTGGTCAACATTCATCCGCCGCTGGTGCTGGGCGGTTTGTTTGCGTTGTATGGCTTATCGGGCTATGCCGTGTACGGATGGCGCAAACTTAAGGGGCAGCCCACCAGTGTGATCAGCACCTCCACCAGCGAGCCGGACGAACGCGGTCTGCACGACGATTAAGTCGGTGTTGCACGCACGCGACACCAACCCTTAGGCCCGGTGGGTAGCCTGTGCTACATTCCCAGTCATGAACTTGTTGCACATTGCACTGCTGCTACTAGGCACGCCGCACGGGCGGGTGATGTAGCGCGCGCAGTTTGCTACCACCAACGGCCCGTCACCCAACGGGCCGTTTTTTTTTGCTGGAGTAAGACATGGGCGATCGATTGATTATTTTTGACACCACGTTGCGTGACGGTGAGCAGTCACCCGGGGCCTCCATGACGCGAGATGAAAAGCTGCGTATTGCGCGCCAACTCGAGCGTTTGCGGGTGGACGTGATCGAGGCTGGCTTTGCTGCCAGCTCCAATGGCGACTTTGAGGCGGTGCGGGCCATCGCCGATGCGGTGAAAGAGTCCACCGTATGCTCCTTGGCGCGCGCCAACGATCGTGACATTTCGCGCGCGGTTGAAGCGCTAAAGGGTGCCGCGTCGGCGCGGGTGCACACGTTTATTGCCACCAGCGCACTGCACATGGAAAAAAAGCTGCGCATGACACCCGATGAGGTGTACGAGCAAGCGCGCCGCTCGGTGCGGTTTGCCCGGCAGCATGTGCAAGACGTGGAGTTCAGTCCCGAAGACGGCTACCGCAGCGACCCCGACTTTTTGTGCCGTGTGCTTGAGGCGGTGATCAATGAAGGCGCCTCCACCATCAACATTCCCGACACCGTGGGTTACGCGGTGCCCGAACTGTTTGGCGCCTTTATTAAGAATTTGCGTGAGCGCATTCCCAACTCAGACAAGGCGGTGTGGAGCGTGCATTGCCATAACGACCTTGGCATGGCCGTGGCCAATTCGTTGGCTGGCGTGGTGGTGGGCGGTGCCCGCCAAATTGAGTGCACGGTGAATGGTTTGGGCGAGCGCGCAGGCAATTGCTCACTTGAAGAAGTGGTCATGGCGGTGCGCACGCGGCGCGACTTTTTTGGTTTGGAAGTGGGCGTGGACGCCACACAAATCGTGCCGACCTCGCGCATGGTGAGCCAAACCACGGGTTTTGTGGTGCAGCCCAACAAGGCGGTGGTGGGAGCCAACGCTTTTGCCCATGCCTCAGGCATTCACCAAGACGGGGTGCTGAAGGCGCGCGACACCTACGAGATCATGCGTGCCGAGGACGTGGGCTGGAGCACCAACAAAATCGTGTTGGGCAAATTGTCAGGGCGCAACGCCTTTAAACAGCGGCTGCAAGAACTCGGTATTGAGCTTGAATCCGAGGCTGACATCAACCAGGCGTTTGCGCGGTTCAAAGAATTGGCCGACCGCAAAGCCGAGATCTTTGACGAAGACATATTGGCTTTGATCAACGACGAAAGCCGCACCCCAGCGCTTGAGCACTACGCCTTGGTGTCGCTGGCGCAGCAGTCGGAAATGGGTGAGCGGCCGCAGGCCACGGTGGTGTTGCGTGTAGACGGCAACGAACACCGGGCCACCAGCGACGGCAACGGCCCGGTTGACGCGTCGCTCAAGGCCATTGAGAGCCGGGTGCAAAGTGGCAGCGAGATGCTGCTGTACTCCGTTAATGCCATTACCTCGGGTTCCACTGAAAGCCAGGGTGAGGTTACGGTGCGTTTGCAGCGCGGTGGGCGGGTGGTGAATGGGGTGGGTTCTGATCCGGACATCGTGGTTGCCTCGGCCAAAGCCTATCTGAGCGCCTTAAATAAATTGGCCAGTGACGAGGTGAGGGTGGCCGCTCAGGGTTAAGGGGGTTGCAGCCAAGTCAAATCCTTTATAGGTTTAGACCCTAAGTTTTTGACTTTGCTGCCCTTTTCAGAATCCGTTACACTGCGCGGATGAGCTTGAACCGCGTATTCGTTGCACCGGCCCGGCTGTTGCTGCTGGCTGCAGCCTTGCTACTGGCTGCCTGGACCTGGTTTGCACCGGCGCAAGCGCAGGTGGTGCGCGCTGGTTTGGGTGCCAACAATGCCTCGGCCGAGCTTATCACCGTGGCGGGTAAACAGCGGCGGGTGTCAGAGGCGCGCCGGCTGGGCCTTAATCGCGTGCGCGATCCGCTTAAGTTGCGCTCCAGTGTGGCGTTGGTGGTGGATCAAGACACCGACGAGGTGTTGTACGACAAAAACGCCGAGGCGGTGTTGCCGATTGCCTCCATCACCAAGCTTATGACCGCCTTGGTGCTGGTTGACAGCGGCGTAGACCTTGACCGAAAAATTCGTATCACCCGCGCCGACATTGACCGCGTCAAGGGCAGCCGTTCAAGGCTGTCGGTGGGCGTGCGCTTGTCGCGACGCCAACTTTTGCATTTGGCCTTGATGTCCAGTGAGAACCGGGCCGCCCATGCGTTGGGGCGCACCTTCCCCGGTGGCATCAAGGCATTTGTTGCCAACATGAACGCCAAGGCCATGTTGCTCGGCATGCAAGATACCCATTACGCCGACCCCACCGGGCTGTCCAGCGCCAACCGCTCCAGTGCGCATGATTTGGCACGCCTGGCGCGCGTGGCCTACGACCGCTCCCTGATTCGCGACCTTTCCACCGACGAGAGCTACGCCGTGCGTGTGGGGCGGCGCACGCTGCAATACCGCAACACCAATGCCTTGGTGCGCAACGACGGCTGGGAAATTGGCCTGCAAAAAACCGGGTACATACGCGAAGCTGGCCGTTGTTTGCTGATGCAAACCCATGTGGCTGGGCGTGATGTGATCATGGTGTTTTTAGACTCGGTGGGCAAGCTCAGCCGCTTGGGCGACGCCGCGCGCGTGCGCCGTTGGCTTGAGCGCGAGACCACGGCAGCCAACCCGCCCACGCCGGGTGTAACCAGCTGATCCGGTTGGGGGGCAGCGATTTAGGGGGCGCGGTGCCCAAGGGCGCGTGAGATTTGCTTGGCGGTTTCGGCCAGTCGGTCTGTCCAGTTTTCGTCCAAACGACCTGCGGGTGCAGAAATAGAAAGCCCAGCCACCAACCGGTTTTGGTCGTCGTAAATGCCTGCGGCCATGCAGCGCACACCCAATTCAAGCTCTTCGTTGTCGCGCGCCATGGCGTGTTGCTTGACCATTTGTAAATCGCGCTCAAGCTGTGGCAGCTGCGTGAGGCTGTTGCGCGTGGTGCCAGGCAACCCGGTACGGTTGGCGTAGGCGCGCACGCGGCTTGGTTCTTCGTGCGCAAGAAACAGTTTACCCACCGAGGTTAAATGCAAAGGCGCGCGCCCACCAATGGCACGCACCACCTGCATGCCCGAGCGCTCGCCGTAGCTGCGCTCGATGTAAACAATCTCGTCGCCTTGGCGCACGCTAAGGTTAACCGGCTGTTGCACTTGGCGATGCAGCTCGCGCATCGGCGCCAGCGCCGCTTCGCGCACACTAAGCCTGGCCTTGACCAAATTGCCCAGCTCCAGCAAACGCAGTCCGAGGCGGTAGCTGCCGGGCTCCAAGCGATCGACAAACCGCCCCAACGCCAGATCATTGAGAATACGGTGGGTGGTGGAAGGGTGCAGCTCAGCACGACTGGCAATCGACTTAAGCGACATCGGCTCCTCGCGCTCGGCCAGCACTTCGAGCAGCAAAAAAGCGCGCTCCAAAACTTGGATGTTGGGCTTGGGCGTCATGTCAGGGCGATGGGGGCACCGTTTTTTGTGGTGCGATTTTATCAGTGCGTCAGCGCACGGTCATCCACTGCTCATCGCGCCAATGTTGCTGCGGCGAGTATTCGCGTTTGTAACGCATCTTGGGGCTGGCATCGATCCAGTAACCCAAATACAAGTAGGGCAGCCCCAGTTGGCGTGCCTGGGCGATTTGCCAAAGAATGGCGTAGGTGCCGTAGCTGGTGTGCGGCTCGGGTTCAAAAAACGTGTACACCGCCGATAGGCCGTCGTTTACCACATCGAGTACCGACACCATCTTAAGTACCGGTGTGGCTGTGTTCGGTTCGGTGAGCCAAAATTCCACCAGTCGGGTGTTGACCCGGCTATGCAACAAAAACTGTTGGTACTGGTCCACGCTGTCGTGGTCCATGCCGCCGCCGTTGTGGCGCGTGGTTTGGTAGCGGTTGTACAGCGCGTAATGGTCTTTAGAAAACGTAGGCTCCAGAATGCGTGTGTGCAGCGTTTGGTGTTGTCGCTGGGCGCGCCGCTGCGATCGTGTGGGCTGAAATTCGTGCGTCAGCACCCGCACCGGAATACACGCTTGGCAATGGTCGCAATGGGGGCGATAGGTAAATACACCACTGCGCCGAAAGCCCTGTGCAATCAATTCAGAGTAAGCCTCGGTGTGAATTAAGTGGCTGGGTGTGGCCACCTGCGAGCGCGCCGTGCGCTCGGGCAGGTAGCTGCAAGGGTAGGGTGCCGTGGCATAAAACTGCACGGCCTCAAGAGGGAGTTCGTTAGGGCGCGTCATGGGGTTGTAAAACAAGCGGCCACATGGCGGGTGCGTTAAAACGCCACGACACGGCGGGCCGTGTCACCAGTGTAGCCACTTGTGCCTCAAATGTCAGTCGGGGGGTGGCCACCGCTCCATGGGCACGCAGTAAAGGGGTGTCTTGCTGGCAGTCAATCAAGGGCAACCCATGGGCGCGGCATAACGCCACCAAGGCCGCCAAGGCCAGTTTGGCGCCGCCTGCCTGCTGCATAAACATGGATTCGCCAAAAACCATGTGGCCCATGGCCACGCAATACAGACCACCGGCAAGGGCGCCGTCAACCCAGGCTTCAATGGCGTGGGCCAAGCCCTGCTGGTGCAGCTCGGTGTAGGCCGCCACCATGTGTGGGGTAATCCAGGTGCCAAGCGCACGACGGTTGGGTGCATCCGCGCAACGCTGCATGGTTTGGGCAAAGTTGACGTTGATTTGTATGTCCAGCCGCCGATCGCGTACCAGTTGCTTAAGCCACTTACGGGTGCTGTGCGACAGGCGATAACCCGACACCGGCAACACCGTGCGCGGATCGGGGGCCCACCACAACACCGGCTGGCCGGGGCTGTACCACGGAAAGCAACCGCGTGGGTAGGCTTGCATCAGTTGTTTGGCCGAGACGGCTGCACTTGCGGCCAGCAAACCGTTGAGTTCGCCGGCGTCGTGCAGCGCCGACGCCGTGCTGGGAAACGGGTCGTCTGGCTCCAGCCATGGCAGGGGGGTTGAATCCAAGTTTTTATTCAAAAAAGGGCCACAACATCATCATTTATAAGACTTTTTTGCCTCATGGGTTGGCGGATATTGAAAAGTTGCGTATGATTTAAGCATGTCTGACGGTCGCATGTTTGAATACCGCCCCGATAAAGGATGGTCACCCTTGGCCGATGAGCCGGCTGAGCCGGCCAAGGTGCGGCCCTTGGCGGGCGGGCAGCCAGCCGATGCCCAGCCAGCCAGTGACAACCCCCAGGTGGGGTCTAAACCAAGTTTTGGTCTCAACGATTTGCGCGACGCCTCGCTTGGCGCTGTGGGCGAGCGGCTGCCTGAGTTGGTGGATGCGGTGGACGCCTACACCGCAGGCGCGGACGTGGCCGACTGGCAAGAGGTGGCGCGTCAAATCGCCGAGCTCAGCGACGACATTCGCACCCGAGACGAAATGTTGGCCTTGCTGCCGCAACTTGAGGCGCGTATTGGCAAACGCAAAGAGCAAGTTTTGCATCTTATTGAACAAGCCAACGCGCTTGAGCAAGCCCGTTTGGATTTGTCGCAACGGCGCCAGCGTATCATGGCGCAAGCGACCCAAGAGCTCGCACAAAAGCTCAATCACTAGTGCGGTGAGGCCGCAAGGCAAAACAAGGTAGGTTGGAGGTAAACGCATGGCAGCGGGATGGCGCACGGCCTTTCAAACGGTTGGTGTAAGTCTGTTGGTTTGGTTCGGTGTGGGTGCGGCCCATGCCGGTGTGGATATTGTTTTTGGCAAAGTTACCTCGGTCGCCGATGGCGACACGGTTACCGTGGTGGCTGAAGACGGGCAACGCATCAAAGTGCGGTTGTTGGCCATTGATGCCCCGGAGCTTAAGCAGCCCTTTGGACCGCCCGCCCGCGATGCACTTAAAAAGCTGGTGCAAGACAAAGAGGTGAAGCTGGTGATCACCAAGCTTGACCGCTACGATCGTTCGCTTGCCAAGTTGTTGCTGAATGGGCAAGACGTTAACCTTATGCTGATCACCAACGGCATGGCTTGGCATTACCGCCAGTACGAGGGTGATCAATCGCAGGAAGACCGGCTGGCTTATGCGCGCGCCGAACTTAGCGCAAGGCAAGACAACCTGGGCTTATGGAGCCAAGCCAAACCCTTGGCGCCGTGGTTTTTTCGGCGCGGGATTGGAAGCGCGCGGTGAGAGGCAGCCAACTTGACGCCAAGTCGGCGTGGGTGCGTTGGCTGCTGGTTGGCGTGGTGCTGTGGGTTGTGGGGTTGTTGCTCGGCGGGCTTTATTTGCAACACGTGGTGGGGTTAGAGCCTTGCCCCATGTGTATTGTGCAACGCTATCTGTGGTTGCTTGTGCTGCTCACGGCCGCCGTGGCGGTGGTGTGGACGGGTGCCAGACGGCCACTGCTGTTGCTGGCGGTGTTGTGGGCGGTGTTGGGTGCGCTTACAGCCGGGCGGCAAAGCTGGTTGCAGTGGTATCCACCCACCATACTTTCCTGCGGCCGTGATCTGTTTGGCATGATCGAGGCCTTTCCGCTGCAACGCGTGTTGCCCATGGTGCTGCGTGGCAGCGGCGATTGCAGCGCGGTCGATTGGACGTTTGCGGGCCTGACCATTGCCAACTGGAGCTTTGTGCATTTTGTGGCGCTGGCGTTGTTGCTGCTGGGCGTTTTTTGGCATACCCGCCACCGCAGACTGTTTGCCAGCTAGCGCGCGCTACAGCTGTTTAACCAACACCTTGCTTTTGCGCCCCGCGTTGTACAACGCTTGTTTGGCGGCGGGTAAATCGGCGGGGGTGACTTCCATAAAGCCACGCCGCAAAAACCAGTGCGTGGTGCGCGTGGTAAGCACAAAAATGCTGTTCAAGCCCTGCGCGCGGGCCCGTTGCTCAATGCGCTTGAGCAAACGTTCGCCGTCGCCCTGGCCTTGCGATTGTTGGCTTACTGTGAGCGCCGCCATTTCACCGGTGCGGTTCTCGGGGTAGGCGTACAGGGCGGCACAGCCAAACACCACCCCATCGTGTTCAATCAGCGTGTAGTTGGCAATGTCACGCTCAATCGCGTTGCGGTCGCGTTTAACCAAGCTGCCGTCTTGCTCGTACGGTTCAATCAACGACAAAATTGCACTCACGTCGTCCACCGTGGCCTCGCGCATGTGCTCCAGCTTTTCGTCGACCACCATGGTGCCTATGCCATCGTGGGTGTAAATTTCTAGCAGCGGCGCGCCGTCTACGGCGAACGGCAAAATGTGGCTGCGCTCCACCCCGGCTTCGCAGGCACGTATGCAATGTCCCAAATAAAACGCGGTATCCGACGGCGCTTGTGGCGCCGGCATGGCCTGCAGCAGCCGCTTGGCTTGGGTAAGCGCCAATTCGGTGGCGATGGGTGAGTCGGGCTGCTCGGGGTTGCTTGCAATACCCGGAATTTCCGTTAGGAACATCAGCTTGTTGGCTTGCAGCGCCGCGGCGGTAGAAACCGCCACGTCTTCCATGGTGAGGTTGAACGCCTCGCCCGTGGGTGAAAAACCAAACGGTGAGATCAGCACCAGCGCACCCATATCAAGTGCCCGGGTAATGCCGACACTGTCGACCTTGCGCACCAAGCCCGAGTGCATGAAGTCCACACCGTCAAGCAAGCCCACGGGTGAGGCCGTGATGAAGTTGCCCGACAACACCCGCACCGTGGCCCCGGCCATGGGGGTGTTGGGCAAAGCTTGGCTAAAGGCCGCCTCGATTTCGTAGCGCAGCTGCCCGGCGGCTTCTTGGGCGCAGTCTAGGGTAACGGAATCGGTGATCCGCATGCCGTGCGAGAACTTGGACTGGTGCCCCTTGGCTTGCAACTGCTCGGTCACCTGTGGCCTAAAACCGTAGACCAACACAATGCGCAGCCCCATGCTTTGCAGCAACGCCAAATCTTGTGCCAACGCCGGCAGCTTGCCGTGTGCAATGGCCTCGCCCGCCACGCCCACCACCAAGGTTTTGCCCCGGTGCATGTGAATGTACGGTGCCACCGAGCGGAACCACGGCACAAAGGTGAAGTTAAATACAGATGACATGGCAGGGCACGCAATCAAACCAAAAGACAAACAACTGACCACATGATAGGGCCAACCCGCCGCTGCGGTGTGGTTACAGGTCGAAGTGCTCGCCGTGGCCTTGCAGCGCCTTAAGAATCAGGGTGGTGTTTAGTCGGTCGCTGATGCCCTCGGCCAAACGCAGCACGTAATGGCGCAAATAGGCTCCGCGCTTGAATGCCACCCGCGCCACGTTGCGCCCAAACAAATGCCCCGCGGGCAAAGCCACCAGCTTGGGGTTGAGCGACTCGGCCCGGGTCGCCATCTCGGCCACAATGCCCACGCCCATGCCGAGCTCGGCGTAGGTTTTAAGCACGTCTGAGTCTATTGCCTCCAGCACCACGTTGGCCTTGATGCGGCGCGTGGCAAACGCCATGTCAATGCGGTGCCGTCCGGTGTAGGCGGGGGTGTAGGTCATGAGCGGGTGTTCGGCCAAATCTTCTAGGCGCAATGCCTCAAGGGCGGCCAGCGGGTGGTCACGCGGCACCACCACCATGTGCTGCCACTCGTAGCAGGGCAGGGTGATCAAGTCTTCGTACTCGGCCAAGGCTTCAGTGGCCACGCCAAGATCGGCTTGGTCGTTTAGCAGCATCAGCGCCACCTCGGTGGGTGAGCCTTGGTGCAAACTCACCGAAACCTTGGGGTAGGCCTGCCGAAGTGTGGCAATGGGCGTGGGCAAAACGTAGCGTGCTTGGGTGTGGGTGGTGGCAATTCGCAGCGTGCCCGAATCTTGGTGCGAAAACTGTTGGCCAATGCGACGCAGGTTGCCGATTTCGCGCAGGATCAAATCAACACTGCGCAGCACTTGCTTGCCGGGTTCGGTTAGACCACGTATGCGCTTGCCATGGCGGGCAAAGATTTCTACGCCCAACTCGTCTTCGAGTTCAATGATGGCTTTGGATATACCCGGCTGCGACGTGTGCAAGGCCTTGGCGGTATCAGTAAGGTTAAACCCGCAGCGAACTGCCTCTTGGACAAATCGGAATTGATGCAGGTTCATGCGGTGAGCAACACGCTAGTGGTTGGCAGGCTGCATTATGCGTCTTGCCTTACCCCGCCGCCGGGGGTAGGCATTCATCGGCGCACCACCAGCCAGCGAAAAGCGCCCAGCGACAGCAACAAAAACAACGCACTGGGCGTGGCAGCGGCCAGCCAGGGTGGCCACGCTTTGAGCGTGCCGATGTCGCCCATGACGTTGCTAAGCAGCACAAAACCAATGCCGGCCATGACGCCCAAAAACAAAAACTGCGCGACGTTGATGCGCCGGGTGTGGAGGTAGGCAAACGGCAGCGCCATAAAGGTCATGACCACGCAACTCAGTGGGTAAAACAGCTTGCGCCAAAAAGCAATTTCGTAGGTTTGTGCGTCTTGTTGGTTGGCGCGCAGGTGCTGCACGTACAAAAACAAATCGGTGGTGTTGAGTTGGGTGGGATTGACCATGGCCGAGGTCACCATGCCGGTGGTGATGTTGCTGGGCCACAGCATGCTGCGGTATGCGGTTTGGCTTACCTGTTGGGTGTCGGTGGGTGTGGGGTAGCGGGTTACGGTGGCGTCTTGCAAGCGCCAGCTGCCGTCGGTTTGCACGCGTGCCAGTGCAGCGTCGATTCGGCTTTGCAACGCCCCTTGGGTGTCAAAGTTGTACACCCGCACGTTTTCAAGTTGGCCATCGCCGCGCAGCTTGGCCACCCGAACCGCTGCACTGCCTTGGTCGTTGCGCTCTTTGAGCCACACGCCCTTGTCTGTGGGTTGCACGCCGCCTTTAAATTCAGCGCGCGTGAGCACCTGTAGGCGATCGGTAAGGGGGGCCAAGTAGTCGCCCACCACAAAAGTAAGTAGGGCAAAGCCCAGCCCCATGGTGACCGTGAGCTTGAGTGCCCGACCTGGGCCCAGCCCCGCGCTACGCAGCACGGTGAACTCAGAGCTTTGCCCCAACCGCGCCATGGCCACAATCGATCCAATCAGCACGCAAATGGGTAGCAGTTCGTAGACCCGCGCTGGCAAGCCCAGCACAATGCCAAAGGTGGCATCGATCAGGCCAAAAATGCGGCTTGAATCGAGCGCCGAGACGCGACCCACTTGGTCGAGCTCGTCAATGAAATCAAAAAACACAAACAACGCCACAAACCCCAGCAGCGCCAAACCCACCGCGAGCAGGGTTTCGCGAAATACCAGTTTGCGTACGGTTTTCACGCCATGACCTTAGGGGCTGCGCGCAGTTGCCAGCCACTGCGCCCGGCCACCAGCAGCATGGCCAAAGCCAACAACCCGCCGTGTAGTACAACAAAAAATTCCCATGGCCCCAAACGCTGTGCGCCCACCCAACTTTGGCCAATGGTGAGCATGTTGATGTACACAATGGCCACCAACAGTGCCAGTAACAAACCGTTGCCGCCGCCGCGCGGGTTCACCCGCGTCAGTGCCAATCCCAGCAAAGCAAAGTTAAACGCCGCTGCGGCCATGCCCAAGCGCCAGGTGAGCTCCGCCAGTCGGTACGACGAAGGCCGCTGCCAAAGCTGTTGCGAAGGCGTGCCCTTTACCGCTAGGTTGGGGGGCGTGAGGGCCTTGTTGGTGATGCGCGATTCGTATGCCGAGAAGGTCATGATTTGGCTGCCGTCGGCGCTGCGCTGGGTGCGCTGCCCCGAACCCAAAACCAGTGCGGCGCCGTTGTCGTCGCGCTCAATCCGGCCCGTGGTGGCCGACACAACGGCCTCACGATCGCTTTGTTGGCTGGAAATAAACACGTTGCTTGCGGTGTTGTCGTTGTCGTTGGCTTTGTCAATAAAAAAGACCCGTTGGCCGTCGCCCGAACTTTGAAACCGACCCGGTGCAACCCGTTGCAAGTCGCTGCGTTGCTCAAAGCGCGAACTCAGCTCGT
>RFXW01000036.1 GCA_009921245.1 Candidatus Fonsibacter lacus
CACCGTAGGCTCGGCGCAGCAAGCGGCGTTTTCTACCCAAGTCACGCCCAAGCCCAAAGGCTTGCAAACCGACCGCTGGTACATCAACGTCACGCCCTCGCCGTTTCACCAATCGGTGGGCGGGTTCACAGGCAACGTAGACGCCTGGCACTGCTTTGAATGGCATCTGCCTGCGGTGATGTCGCTGGACTCGGGCTCAGCCCCCACCGGCACCGGCGCGCCCGAGGCGCCGCACGGTGAGCGCCCAGGCGCGGTTGAGTTTCATCACATTGCCGCGCTCACCCCACAAGACGACGACCACACCCATTACTTTTGGGTGCACTGGCGCAACTTTGCGTTGCACGACCCCGGCATGACAGACACCGTGTACCGCAATATCATGGCCGCTTTTGCCGAAGACCAAGCCATGGTTGAGGCCCAACACGCCGCCATACGGCGCGGCAGCCAAACCGAACCCAAGGCCATCGAAGCCGACAAAGCCCTGCACATCGTGCGCATGCAAATGCAAAAAAATTCCTCGCCCTCCACCTAAAGGCTTGATTCATGCTGATTGCCATTGGGTTATCGGTGCTAACGGCAGCCCTGTTTGGCATCAACATTTACTTTCAACGCGCGGCCCTGGCCGACACCGACCCACACACCGGCGCCTTGCTTTCGGTGGCCGGCATGGCCGGTTTTTTTTGGCTGCTGGCACCGTGGTTGCTACAACCCGAATGGTTTACGCTACCCGCGTTTGGCGTGCTGTTGTTGCTTGGCCTGATGTGGCCCGCCATGGGGCAAAGCCTGCAAGTGTTGGCGGTGCAACGCGTGGGGCCAGCCCTTACCGCCTCCATTGGTTCACTCACCCCGTTGTTTGCGGTGGCGCTTGCCATGGTGGTGCTGCACGAGCCCATTACCTGGTACACCGCTTTGGGCATTGCCCTCATGGTCGCTGGGCTGATTCTGGCGGCGTGGGCACCCCACACCGGCGTGCGGCAGTTTGCCATTTGGGCCTTGTTGCTGCCCGTGGGTGCGGCGCTCGCGCGCGGCCTGGCCCAGCCCATTGCCAAATACGGCATGCAAACCATACCCAGTCCGTACTTTGTTACGTTGGTGGCCGGCAGCGTCAGCACCGTGCTGCTGTTGGCACTGCGCCAAGTGGGTCAGCGCGCGCAGCGGCGCGGGCCGCGTGGCACCCGCTTGTTTTTAATCAGCGGTGTGGTCAATGGCGTGGGCATCTTTTTTCTAAACACCGCGCTCACCCACGGCAACGTGGCACTGGTGGCCTCTATTACGGCCACAGCGCCCTTGTGGTCCCTGCTGTTTGGCGCCGTATGGTTTAAACACGAAGCACTGACCCGCCGCCACCTGATGGTGGCCGTTATGGTGTTTATGGGCTCGGTGCTGGTGGTGTGGCGCTAGCGGGCGCAGCCGCAGGCTAGCGTGTAGGCAAAACATTCAGCAGCGTCGCCACATAGCTATGGGGCAACGTGTGCCCTGCCCCGGGCACCACATCGCAAGCAATGCCAGCGCGCTCGCAAAACACCTGCGCTTGTGCCGCCTGCCAATCTTGCGCGCCCACATGCACCTGGCACTTGGGCAACGCGGGGTAGTTGCCAGCATCGGCAAGCCGCATCAACTCATCGGCACGCGGCGGCACAAAGCCCTGCCCATGCCCGGGCACACTGGCCGCACCCACCACCGGCGACAACAAACACGCCGTGCCCTGATGCACGCGGTTAATCTGCGTGTGCAAGTACAAATACGCACCATAAGACACCGCCATCACCAACTGCTGCGGTCGACTGGCCAAGTCTTGCCAAATCAAATCAAGCTGCTCGCCAATCGAAAGCCGCGCAAAGTCGCCCACCAACTCGCGCCCCTCCACCTGCAGCCCATGGGCGGTTAACGCCGCACCCAAGCCCTCGCTCAGCAGGCCCCCGCGGCCCGGCAAGTAATACACCTTGTTCCCAACAGACGGCTTGGCGTGCGCGTTCATGGGGCCATGTTATGTCGGCTTTGGGAGTGCTCAGCAATCACACCTAATTTACGTTGCTGCCAATATCAAATCGGCGCACCGATCGGCAATCATCATGGTGGGGGCGCAGGTGTTGCCAGATGTCAGCTGCGGCATCACCGAGCAATCTGCCACGCGCAGCCCCTGCACACCATTAACGCGCAACGTAAGGTCAACCACAGCGTCGCCGCCCGGGCCCATGCGGCACGTGCCTGCAGGGTGGTAAATGGTTCGCGCTTGCGCCCGAATGGCGTTGTCAAAGGCGTCGTTGGCGGTGCTGGTATGGGTGCCGGTGGGCGGCCATGCCGGGCCTTGTATCACGTCGCGCAAACTTGCCTGCGCGCCAATGCGTTGCGCCATGCGCACGCCACGCCTTAAGGTATCCAAATCGTCGGGGTGGGCAAGCACGGCGGCCTCAAAGCGCGGGGCATCGGCTGGGTTGGCCGATTGCAAACCCAGTCGTCCACGCGAGCGCGGGCGCATGGTCATGGGGTGTATTTGTAAGGCATGAAACGGCAGCGGCGGCTGCCCCGGCGCGCCGGGCGCAAAAGGCGCGCAGTTGTATTGCACGTCGGGGCGTCCGTCGCCGTCGGTGTCCACGCAGGCACCGGCTTGCAACAAGTTAGAGGTCAGCAGCCCTTGCTTAAACACAAAATAATCTATGCCGTGCTTAAGGGCTTTAAGCCCTTTGTCGTGGCCATGCAAACCCAGTGCGCCCTTTAGCTTAAAAGTTACCGGGCACCCCACGTGATCGTGGTAGTTGGCCCCCACTTC
This sequence comes from Candidatus Fonsibacter lacus, assembly GCA_009921245.1. GTDB lineage: Bacteria > Pseudomonadota > Gammaproteobacteria > Burkholderiales > Burkholderiaceae_C > RS62. The sequence goes on from RFXW01000036.1 coordinate 2,771, forward strand.
GGGCAGGTTGCGCACCACATCAATGGCGTGGCGGTTCAGCTCGGTGGCTGGCCCAATACCCGAGAGCATGAGCAACTTGGGGCTGTGAAACGAGCCTGCGGTAAGAATCACTTCTTTGCTGGCACCCACCACCAGCACCTGGCCGTTTTCGCGCTGCACCTCAACCCCGGTGGCCCGGCCTGCTTGGCACACCACCCGCCGCGCCAGCGTGTGGGTGTAAACCGTTAGGTTGGGTTGATCTTTAACAGACCGCAAAAACGCGTAGGCCGCCGACTGCCTTTGCCCACCGTGGGCCATGACCTGATACCACCCGGCGCCCTCTTGCGTGGCGCCATTAAAGTCATCGTTGCGGGGTATGCCGGCTTCTACGCTGGCGGCAATGATTTGCTCGCACACCGGGTGCGGCTCACTGGCGTAGTCCACCACCATGGGGCCAGACTGCCCATGAAAAGGCGCCCCCAGTGTGGTGTTGCGTTCTTGCTTCATGTAGGTAACCCACGCAGCCGTGTTTATCAACCCACTCTTGGTAATCTTGCGCTTGGCCCCGCATATAAAGCATGCCGTTCACCGACGAGCCACCACCCATCACCTTACCCTGCGGTACCGGAAAACGCGCGCCGTTTAGGCTGGCGTCGGGCTCAGAAAGCACCACATCGGCGTCTTGGCTTTGCAACACCTTAAAAAAGGTGGCCGGTGCGTGAATCCACCGGTTGGTGTCTTGCCGGCCGCGTTCAATCAGGGCCACGGTGGCACCGCTTTTCACCAACCGCGCCGCCAACACACAACCAGCCGCACCCGCGCCCACCACCACGTAGTCAAAGGTCAGTTGTTGGGTCATGGGTTGGGCCTGGTGTGTGTGCCTATAAAGCGTGGAGTGCCCACATCAAACCACATAGTAAGGCCTGCACGCAAGCCCACTGGCGCACACACCGGGCGCTGCTGGCCCGGCGCGTTCAGCCCCCTATCGCTTGGGCTTGGCCACAGCCCGTAGCCGCCCCACCACCAGCGGTGCCAGCGCAACCACAACCGCCGCCAGCCAGCGCCAGGTGGTAAGGGTGTGCGGCGTGAAGTACTTCCGCGTTTGTTGAGGGTCACGTCCCCTCCGATGTGGTCAATCACCACGGGCGGACGGTCAGGGTACTTGGCCACCAGCTCCAGCTTTCCGCCCATGCTTTCCACATACTGGCGCATCGTAGGCAGCGGCCATTTGCTCTTGGGTTTGCTGAACGGCCTGTCGTAAGTCCTTAAGTGTGACCAGCTCCATCGCACGGGCTTGCACCCGCTTTTGCCGGTCTTTGGGCAATGCGGCCATCACATCATCGAGTTTTCTTGCCATGTTTGAACTCCTTGCCCGAACCTGACCGTTCCAGGAAAACCGAAGTTCTTTCATAAATCTTTTGGCGGAAGCGGTGAGATTCGAACTCACGAAGGGCGTAAACCCTTGCCGGTTTTCAAGACCGGTGCATTCAACCGCTCTGCCACGCTTCCGTTGGTGCTTATTCTACGGTGGCTGACTCAGGCGGCAAGAACATGGCCTGTAAGTCGCTTAAAAAGTCAAAGCCTTTGGCGCTGGGGCGCAGGTGGTCGCCTTCTTGCACCAGCAGGCCACGCGCTTGGGCTTGCTCCAGCGCCGGGCGTATGGCGCTGGTTGGCAAGCCGGTGCGCTCGGTAAAGGTGGCTAGGCTTACGCCATCTTTTAGGCGCAAAGCACCCAGCATGTATTCAAACGCCAGGTCGCGCCGGTTCACCTCGTGTTGCTTGGCCACCGCTTGGCCACGGGTTGCCCCCTGCATGTAAAGCGCGGGTTCGCGCAGCCTAACTTGGCGCAGCACCCGGTGCGCAAAACTTAGTTTGCTGTGCGCACCGGCGCCAATGCCTAGGTAGTCGCCAAAGGTCCAGTAGTTGGTGTTGTGCCAGCAGGTGTGGCCGGGCTTGGCATAGGCCGATACCTCGTACCGCCCCAGCCCCGCGGCCTGTGTGGCGTCGGTAATGGCGTCTAGCATGGCGTAGGCGGTGTCGTCGTTGGGCAGCTGCGGCGGGCGCGCGGCAAACAGGGTGTTGGGCTCAATCGTGAGTTGATAGATAGACACATGCGGCGGCGCGTGCGCCAAGGCCTCGGCCACGTCTTGGCGGCAGGCGGCCAGGTCTTGCCCGGGTAGGGCGTACATGAGGTCGAGGTTAAAGGTGGGGGCCACGCGCGCGGCTTCTTGCAGCGCCGCATGCGCTTGCGCGGCGTTGTGTACGCGGCCAAGTTGGCTAAGGGCTTGGTTGTTAAAGCTTTGCACCCCAATCGACAAACGGGTTACGCCCGCTTGCACGTAGTCGGCAAAACGCTGGGTTTCAAAGGTGCCGGGGTTGGCCTCTAGGGTGATTTCGGCGTTGGGCGCCAAGCGCAGGGTGGCGCGCAGGTAAGAAAGCCACTCGGCAATCAGCTCGGGCTCGGCCAAGCTGGGCGTGCCGCCGCCCATGAACACGCTGTGCACGGTGCGCCCCCACACCAGTGGCAAGGCGGCTTCTAGGTCGGCGCGCAGGGCATCAAGGTAGGCGCGCATGGGTGCGCCTTGTTGGGGGGCGGCGTGCGAATTAAAGTCGCAATAAGGGCACTTGCGCACACACCAAGGCCAGTGCACATACAGCGCCAGCGGCAGGGCTTGCAGTTGCAGGGTGCCCGCGCGCTGCAGGTGCAGGGGGTCGGGGTTGGCTTGGCCGCTCATGTTGGGCGGGCTAGGCCAGGCCCCAATGCTCGCGCATCAGCGCCACCATGCGTTGCGCGGCCAAGCCGCGGTGGCTGCGCGCCAGTTTGTCTGCCGGCGGCAATTGGGCAAAGGTTTGTTGCAGTTCTGGAATCCACAGCACGGGGTCAAAGCCAAAGCCGTTGTCGCCCACAGGTTGCGCGGCAATTTCGGCCTTTACGCGGCCCACCGCCACCAAGGGTTCGGGGTCGTCGGCGTGACGCAGTGCCACCAAGGTGCTCACCATGGCCGCGCCCCGGTTGGTGTGGCCGGCCAGTTGTTCCAGCACGGCGCGAACGTTGTTGGCGTCGGATTTTTCGTAGCCAAACTGGGTACAGAAATACGCGGTGTCCACACCGGGCAAACCGCCCAAGGCGTCTAGGCATAGCCCGGCGTCGTCGGCCACCGCCGGCAGGCCACTGGCGCGCGCGGCGTGCCGGGCTTTGGATAAGGCGTTTTCTATAAAGGTGTGGTGCGGCTCGGGGGCTTCGTCTATGCCCAGGCTGTCTTGCGTTACCAATGCCACGCCCAGCGGGGCAAAGGCTTGCTGCAGCTCAAGCAGTTTGCCTGCGTTGCGCGAGGCCAGCACCAGCTTCATGCAGGGTTGGCGGCCAGGGCGTTAAGTTGCGCTTGCAGCAGCTGCTTAATGCCGCTTTGTGCCAGGTCGAGCAAGGCGTCCATGGCGGCACGATCAAACGCCGCGCCTTCGGCTGTGCCTTGCACTTCAATAAAGTGACCGTGGCTGTTCATCACCACGTTCATGTCGGTGTCGCAGGCGGAGTCTTCGTCGTAAGCCAAGTCGAGCAGGGGCACGCCTTGCACCACACCCACCGACACCGCCGCCACTTGCGCCAGCAACGGCGACGCCGCCAACGCACCTTGTGCTTGCAAGCTGGCCACGGCGTCGGCCAGGGCCACGTAAGCCCCGGTAATGGCCGCGGTGCGGGTGCCGCCGTCGGCTTGCAGCACGTCGCAGTCCAGCGTAATGGTGCGCTCGCCCAACGCCGCCAAGTTAACCGCAGCGCGCAACGACCGGCCAATAAGGCGTTGAATTTCTTGGGTGCGGCCGCTTTGCTTGCCTTTGGCGGCCTCGCGTGCGCCCCGGGTGTGGGTGGCACGCGGCAGCATGCCGTATTCGGCGGTTACCCAGCCCTCACCGCTGCCTTTTTTGTGGGGCGGCACCCGCTCTTCTACCGAGGCGGTGCATAGCACCTGCGTGTCGCCCATGGCCACCAGCACCGAGCCTTCGGCGTGGCGCGTAAAGGCGCGTTGTATGCGAACCGGGCGCAGCGCATTGGCCGCGCGCGCGTCTGAGCGTGAATACATAACCCAATCCTTAACCCATGCAAAGTGGGCCACCGCGCCGCGCCATAATAGGCAATGGCAGCATCCACGCCCGCCCAACCAAACGCGCCAGTCTACAGCATGACTGGCTACGCCAGCGTGCAGTGCGCCGCCCCCAACAGCGCCGGCACCACCATTGGCATTGAGCTGCGGGCGGTAAACAGCCGGTTTTTAGACATCACCTTCAAAATGCCCGACGAATGGCGCGCCGTGGAACTGCCCATGCGCCAGTTACTGGGCCGCCACGTGCAGCGTGGCAAGCTTGAGCTGCGCGGCTTTTGCCGCCTCGACCAAGGGCCACGCGCACCCGACAGCGCGCAACTGCAGCAGCTGTTGCAGCTGCAGCAACAGGTGCAAGCCGTGCTGCCGCAGGCCACGCCGCTTTCGGTGGCGCAGGCGCTTTCGCTAACCAGCGGCCCCAGCCACTGGACGCCCAACGAGGCGCTGCTGCTGCAACTCACCGAGCAAGCCCTAACGCAGCTGCAAAGCGCGCGCTTGGCCGAGGGCCAGCGCCTAGCCGAGGTAATTGGGCAACACATGGCACAGCTGCACACCTTGGCCACGCAGGCCGAGCAAGAAATGCCGCAAGCCTTGCAAGCCCAGCGCCAACGCTGGGAGCAGCGCATGGCCGAGGCGCTGGCGCAGGCCGGCACCGAAGGCGCAAGCGTAGGCCAAGAGCGTGTGCTGGCCGAGGCCACGGCCTACGCCATCAAAGTGGATGTAGCCGAAGAGCTCAACCGCCTCAATGCCCACCTGCAAGCCATGCAAGAGGCGGTGCAACGCCCTGGCGGCCACGGCAAGCGGCTGGATTTTTTGGTGCAAGAACTGCACCGCGAGGCCAACACCCTAGGGTCCAAAGCCGCCAACCTGGCCTTAAGCCGGGTGGCCATGGAAATGAAAATCGTGATCGAACAGATACGCGAACAAGTTCAAAATATCGAATAAATTGTTTATGTCAGCACCGCACTCGCCCCAACAATCCATTGGTAACCTTTATGTGGTGGCCGCGCCCAGCGGCGCGGGCAAAAGCTCGCTGGTTAAAGCTCTTATGGAGCTTGATGCGCGTGTCACGCCGTCGGTTTCGCACACCACGCGCGCGCCGCGCGGTCAAGAAATGGACGGGCGCGAATACTTTTTTGTAGACGACGCCACCTTTGACGCCATGACCGCGCGCGAAGAGTTTTTAGAGTGGGCCCACGTACACGGCCACCGCTACGGCACCTCGCGCTTGGTGATCAACGAACGCATTGCCAGCGGCATGGACGTGGTGCTTGAAATCGACTACCAAGGGGCGCTGCAAATTCAGCACCTGTTCCCCGACGCGGTGCTGGTGTTTATTTTGCCGCCCAGCTGGGACGAACTGCGCGCCCGTTTGCTGCGCCGCGCCGAAGACGACCCCAGCACCATTGAGCTGCGCCTACAAAACGCCCAAGACGAGGCGGCGCACGCCCATCGCTTTGACTTCGTTATAATTAACGAAGTTTTTGATCGCGCCTTGTTTGACCTAAAAGCCATTGTTCAAGCGCAGCGCCTGCGTTACGAGGCACAAAAACGATTGCGGCATGCCACCTTTGCCGCACTTGGTCTGAATTAACCCACTTTTTGCGGAGCCCCACATGGCACGGATCACCGTTGAAGACTGCCTTGACAAAATCCCCAGCTGGCTGCCACCTACCGCGCCCGCATGCTCAACGCCGGCCACACCGCCCGGATTGACAGCCGCAACAAGCCAGGTGTTACCGCCCTGCGCGAAATCGCTGCCGGCGAAATTGGCGTAGAAATGCTTAAAAAGGTACCGGTTTAAGCCCAAGCCAGCGGCACCCGCCACTTGCTGTAACGCCCTTCGGGGCGTTTTTTTGTGCTCCAGCCGCGCACGATGCGGTATAAAGTACCCAAGTATGTCTTCGCCGGTCCCTGCTCAAACCCAAAAACCAACCCACGTGGTGGCCCCACCCGACGCCACCCACGCGGCGGCTGCGGCGAGCTTTGCCGCGCTGCTGCAAACGCTGGACTATTTACCCAACGAAGACATTGACGACATTCGGCGCGCCTACCGCTTTGCCGACGAGGCCCACCTAGGCCAATGGCGCCACGACGGCGCGCCCTACATTACCCACCCCATTGCGGTGGCGGTGCAATGCGCCAAATGGAAACTGGATGCCCCGGCCCTCATGGCCGCGCTGATGCACGACGTGCTTGAAGACTGCGGCGTGGCCAAGCCCGAACTGGTGGAGCGGTTTGGTTCCCAAGTGGGCGACTTGGTAGACGGCCTAACCAAGCTGGACAAACTGGCGTTTGACACGCGCGAGGCCAGCCAAGCCGAGTCGTTTCGCAAAATGCTGCTGGCCATGGCCAGAGACGTGCGCGTGATATTGGTCAAACTGGCCGACCGCATTCACAACATGCGCACCATGGGCAGCATGCCGCGCGACAAATGGACGCGCATTTCGCGTGAGACGCTAGAAATTTATGCCCCCATTGCGCACCGCATTGGTTTAAACGAAGCCTACCGCGAACTGCAAGATTTGGGGTTTGCGCACCTGCACCCATGGCGTTACCAAACCCTAAACAAAGCCGTATCCAAGGCGCGGCGGCGGCGTAAAGACATGATAGATAGCGTTACCGAGCAGGTGCACAAGGTGCTGCGCAAGCAACGCCTAAAAGCCGATATCTTGGGACGCGAAAAAACCTTGTTCTCCATTTACAACAAAATGGACGCCAAGCATGTGAGCTTTTCTCAGGTGAATGACCTTTACGGCTTTCGCGTGATCTTGCCCAAGCTCAGCGACTGCTACGTGGCACTGGGTTGCTTGCATCAGCTGTATAAGCCGGTGCCTGGGCGCTTTAAAGACTACATTGCGATTCCTAAAGTCAATGGCTATCAGTCGCTGCACACCACGCTGGTGGGGCCTGCTGGCATCAACATTGAGGTGCAACTGCGCACCGCCGCCATGGACGTGGTGGCCGAGTCGGGCGTGGCGGCGCATTGGCTGTACAAAGCCTCCGACCCCACCGGCGAAGGCAGCCACACCAGCATGCAGTGGGTGCAGTCGCTGCTTGATATTCAGCACGAATCGCGCGACGCCGCCGATTTTTGGGATCACATCAAAATCGACTTGTTCCCCGATTCGGTTTATGTGTTCACACCCAAGGGCAAAATTATTTCGCTGCCGCGTGGCGCCACGGTGGTGGATTTTGCCTACGCGATTCACAGCGACGTGGGCGACACCACTGTAGCGGCCACGCGCAACGGCGACACCGTGCCGCTGCGTGCCGAGGTACACAACGGCGACGTGGTGGAGGTGATGACCAGCCCCTCCTCGGCGCCCAACCCAGCGTGGCTGTCGTTTGTGCAAACCGGCCGAGCGCGTGCCAACATACGCAGCCATTTAAAAACCATGGCGAACTCCGAGGCGCGCCGGTTGGGCGAAAAAATGCTTCGCCAAGCGTTGCGTGCCGAAGGGGTGGCGCAGGTGCCACCCATGGACGCCGACACACAAGAGCTTTGGGACAAGGTGCTGCGCTTTGCCGGCAACAAAACCACCGACGACATGCTGGCCGACCTGGGCTTGGGCAAGCGCATTGCTGGCATGGTGGCCAAAAAAATTGCTGCTTTGTTGGTAGAGGCCGGGCACGCACCCGACATGCTGCTGCTCACGCGAGCGCGCTTTGCCAGCGATTTACCCAGTGAAGACCACCTAAACCAAGGCGTACTCACGCTGGACGGCAGCGAAGGCAGCTCGGTGCACTACGCGCCGTGCTGCACCCCCATTCCGGGCGACCGCATTGTGGGCTACCTGGGGCGCGGCGAAGGCTTGATGGTGCACACCGAGGAATGCCAAAACGTGAGGCGCTTGCTGGATCGCGACCGCGAACGGTTTTTGCCAGTGGAATGGAGCGACGAACCCAGCCGTACCTTTGACTGCAAATTGCATGTGGTGTTGCAACAGCACAAGCAGGCGTTGGGGCGGATTGCCAGCGCGCTGAACCATGCCGAGGTTGACATTACCCACGTGGAAATGGGCGCCGACCGCGACCAAATGGAATTGCACCTTACCGTGGCGGTGCGTGACCGAACGCATTTGGCGGGCGTGATGCGCGGCTTGCGCCGCACACACCAGGTGCTGCGCGTGCAGCGCGGACGCGGGCGCGCCTAAGCCGGCGGGTATTGCACGTCTTCAATATCCAGCGTCACCCGGCCTTCGGGCGTATCCAGCCGCACGCTGTCGCCCACGCGGCTACGCAGCAAGGCACGCGCCACCGGTGAAACCCAACTGATTTCGCCATTGAGGCTGTTGGTTTCATCCACCCCTTTAATGGTCACGGTACGCAGGCTGCCGTTGGCATCGGCGTAGGTCACCGTGGCCCCAAAAAACACCTGGTCGCTGCCGCGGTGTACGCTGGGGTCTACCACCACGGCACATTGCAGCCGCTTGGTTAAAAACCTCACCCGACGATCGATTTCTCTCAGCCTGCGCTTGCCATAAAGGTAGTCGCCGTTTTCTGATCGATCCCCGTTGCTCGCAGCCCAGGCCACGCGCTCCACCACCTGCGGGCGCTCTGTGTGCAGCAGTTGTTTGGCCTCGGCCTGCAACGCCGCCAACCCCGCCGGTGTGATGTAATTTTTTTCCACTACGGCAGTGTAGCCAAGCCACCCCAGCCCAGGCCAAGCGTGTTACAAATGCGGTATGTTTAAACAAATCAACCTTACTTCCGCCCCCACCCCTAAGGCGCGTGGGCAATTGCACGGTCAACAGGCGGCCACACAAATTGGCCTGAGCTTAGCCAACTACACCCAGTTGTTTGCCAGTTGCGGCATTGACTGGGCGCAAGCCTGCGCGCGCGCCAGCGCACTGCGCGACGCCATTGGCGCGCTCAACCCAGCGTGGATAGACGAAATGGACGGCATTGCCGACGGTTGCGGCCAACCCCCGGGCAGCATTTACGCGCTGAACTGCCGCACCGAAATTTTGCCGCCCAACTATTTGGGCGCGGCCACCGACGACGGTGAATGCACCGCCATTGGTGTGGCGCCACAGGCCAGCGTTGGCGGCGACGTATGGCTGGCACAAAACTGGGATTGGCTTGGCGTGCAGCGTGACGCCTTGGTGCGGCTGCACACCACCACCGCCAATGGCGCCGCCATTCATACCCTGACCGAGGCTGGCATGTTGGCCAAGATTGGCTACAACCATGCTGGGCTGGCGATTGGTTTAAATATTTTGCGCTCGGTGGCCGATGGCGCGCAGCCCGGGGTACCGGTGCACATCATGCTGCGCGAGTTGCTCGAGTGCGACAGTGTGGCCCAAGCCCGACAAAGGCTGGCAACGGCACACTCGATTGGGTTTGGTGCGTCATCCAATATCCCATGCGCCGACGCGCTGGGTGAGGTGGTGAGCTTTGAACTGGCGCCCGCCGGTTGGGCCGAGTGGCCCGCCGTGAATGGCGTGATGACGCACACCAACCACTTTTTGTGTGACACCCTAAGCCCGCATCAAGCGCCCATGAGGCAAAGCTTATCCAGTGCGCCACGGTTGGCTGCAGCCAATGCGCAGGGTGCCAACGGGCCACACGATTTGCAAACCTTGCAGCAGGTGTTGCGCGATCAAAGCGATGGTTTGCTAAGTATTTGCCGCCACCCCGACCCGGCACTGCCCCCGCAGCAACGGGTAGAGAGTGTGGCCGGGGTGATCATGAACGTAACCGCCAAACGCTGGTGGATTGCCCCACACGTGCCCAGCGAAGTAGCGTTTGAGCCAGCCTAGCGGCTTTACAGGTTAGCCAGCACCGGCCGGGGCACCGGGTGCACCGACTCATACGCGCGCGCCACGCGCAACACCATGGCGTCGTCAAACATGCGCCCCACGATTTGCAGGCCAATGGGCAGGCCCGCTTGCGTTAAGCCACACGGCACGCTGATGGCCGGCTGTTGGGTAAGGTTAAACGGGTAGCTGAACGGGGTCCAGCCCAGCATGGCATCGTCTGTCCACTGCTGCTGGCCGGCTGGTCGGGCGTCAAAGGCGGGAATCGCCACCGCCGGGGTGAGCAACGCATCGTAGCGCTGCATAAATTGCCGCATGTGCGAGCCCAGCAGGCCACGCCGCATGGTGAGGTCTTGCACGGTACGTTGGTCTAGGCGCTCACCCATTAAGGCTTCAGCCGCAAAGTCGGGGTCGGTTTGCTCGCGTTGCGCATCGGTTAGGCCATTCCACACGCTATGTGCCCCTGCAAACCACAAACCAATGCTGATCTCCAGCGGGTCTTCAAATCCGGGGTCAACGGCCTCCACGTGCGCACCCAAGGCCGCAAGATGGGCCACGGCTTTTTCAACCGCGGCGGCAATTTCAGGGTCAACATTTTTGGCGTATCCCAGTGTGGGTGAATACGCCAACCGCAGGCCACGCACGCCGTCGTTTAAGCCCACGGTGTAATCGCGAGGGTCGTAGGGTAAAGATGTCCAGTCGCGCGCGTCGGGTTGGGCCATGACGTTGAGCATCAGTGCCGCGTCGTGCACGCTCATGGTGTGCGGCCCCAAGTGCGCCACCGAACCAAACGGCGACAGTGGGTAAGCAGGCACCCGACCAAAGCTGGGCTTAAGCCCCACGTTGCCGCAAAACGCCGCCGGAATACGCACGCTGCCTGCGCCGTCGGTGCCCACCGCCAATGGCCCCAAGCCCGCCGCTGCTGCCGCTGCCGCGCCGCCCGAGGAGCCGCCCGGGGTTTTGCTGGGGTCCCATGGGTTGCGCGTGATGCCAGTGAGCGGCGAGTTGGTTTCGCCTTTGCAGCCAAATTCGGGGGTGGTGGTTTTGCCCAACAGCACGGCGCCCGCCTCGCGCAGGCGCGCGGTGACCGGGGCATCAACATCCCACACTTGATCGGGGTTAACGGTGCGACTGCCGCGTAGGGTGGGCCAACCGCGGGTAAGAATCAGGTCTTTAATCGACGCTGGCACGCCCTCAAGCGCACGCACTGGGGTGCCGTTTTGGCGCCATTGCTGCCACGCGGCCTCGCTGATGCGCGCTTGCTCGAGGGCGGCGGCCTCGTCAACCAAACAAAAGGCGTTGAGTACCGGCTGCGTTTGCTCTATGCGCTTGAGCACCGCCTGGGTGGCCTCCACCGCCGAGGCCTGGCCGCTGCGATACAAGCTCAGCAACTGCGCGGCGCTGCATTGGGTGAGATCGGTGTTCATGGCTTGGTTCGGGTGTTGGGGTTGAGGTGAACAAATGGCAGCTCAGAGGGGTCGGCCGCCATGGGGCCAATGGCTTTGGCCACCAACACGTGGCTGGCGTTGGGTTGAAAGTCGGCACGAAAGTGCACCGAGCTTTTCACCACCACGATTTTCATGGCATCGCTGTCCACACCCACCATGCGCAGCATGGCGCGATCAAGCAGCTGCGATTTGCCGCTTACCACCGCCACCAGCACGCCGTCGATTTCAACGCAAGCGCTCGGGCCCAGGTGCAGCTCAAGGCCGGTCATCATGGGGCCGACCAAGCGGCACACCCCGTCTGCCACGGCGCGCACGGTGTACATGCCTTGCACCGGCGGATCGGATGGCCCGGCAAAAGTGGGCACTGACTTACCCACGCTCAGTTCAATTTGTGCGCCCACGCCAGCCTTGCACGCCGCGCGCGCGCTGTCTGGGCAAAACACCATGCCCACCACCACCTGCCCGGGGTAGCGTTGACCTGCGCCGGTGTTAATCAGCGCGCGCAACATGCCGGTGGTGTTGCTGTCGCCGCCCGCGCCTGAGTTGTCTTGGGTGTCGGCAACCACCACCGGAAGGCTGGCGTCTTGCGCCAATGCCATGGCGTGTTCAATGGCGGCTTCGGGCTCGCGCAGCTCAACCTGCCATTGCGCAGGGTCTTGTGCCATAAGCTGCAAGGCGTAGGCCGCGGCTTCGGCCTGCGCTTGGGTATCGGCGTGGGCCCACAGCACGGGCCCACAGTCAAAAAAGTCTGACGCCGGAAAACCCGGGCAAAAACTCACACACGCCTGGTGTTGCGCGTCCAGCCCAGGCAAGGCGGCAAACAGCGTGCGCCCCGGCTCGGTAAAGGTGCTTTGCGCGTTCAGCGAAATAAGATACGGCAGTCGCACGGCGTGGGTGGCCAAGCGGTGTCCCAGTTGCAGGCGCCGCTTAAGCAACGCGGCGGCACGCGCGCCGGTTACGGCCATGTCAACGTGTGGATAGGTGCGGTATGCCACCAGTGCGTCGGCTTGCTCAAGCATGCGCGGCGTAACGTTGCCGTGCAAATCCAAACTGGCCACGATGGGCACCATGGGGCCCACCCGCGCCCGTACCCGCGCCAACAGCTCGCCTTCGCAGTCGGGCACATGTTGCGCCACGGCCGCGCCGTGTAAATCTAAATAAACCGCGTCCAAGCCGCCGTCGGCCACGGCGTTGTCAACGTCTTCTAAGACGGCCTTGGCGATTCGCTCAAAGGCTTCTTCGGTTACATACGAAGAAGGCGTGGCCCCCGCCCAAACCGAGGGCAGCAGGCTCCAGCCGTGTTGCTTGGCCTCTTTGGCAAAGCCCGCAATCGGTATGTTGACGCCAGTAAATGCCTCAAGCATGGCGGTGCCCCGGCTGAACGCCGGAAACACCTCGCCACTGTTAAAGGCATCCCAGTCGGCCAAACTGGGCGCAAATGTGTTGGTTTCGTGCTGGAATCCGGCAACCAATACCCGCATCGTAGGCTCCTGTAATGGGTTACACCAAAGGTGCGTGCAGCAACGCACCCGCACCGGGTGCCGATGAAAAAAGGTGGCGCGTGTAAGCGTGCTGCGGCTGGGCGTAAAGCGCAGCGGTTGCGCCCTGCTCCACAATTTGCCCTTGGTGCATCACGATCACGCGATCGCACAACTGGGCGGCCACGCG